>NZ_JBLXEC010000011.1:0-132243 GCF_048263515.1 Marinovum sp.
GCCAAACGCCACCGCATCGCAACCCTGCTGGTGCCCTACAAGCTCGAAGAGCCCAAGCGCATCTTCAACTTCATGGACGACCAGGGCTACGACGCAGACCTCTACTTCACCGACGCCGACGAAAATACCTTCAAGGTCGTCATCAAGAAACTCGCCAAAACCTGACGCCGGCACCGTGGTCGCAGCCCCCAAGGGGGCCGCGGCACGGGCCCTGACACGATCCGGAGACCCCCATGACCACCAAGAACTACTTTCCCGCCAGCGAAGCCCAGCGGTTCGATGCCGGCGGCGGGCTGAGCCGCAAGGTCGGTGCCTACAATGACAACGTGATGTGCGTCGAAGTGCATTTCGAGACCGGCACCGTGGCGGCCCGGCACCATCACCCGCACGAGCAGATCACCTATGTGATCTCGGGCAAGTTCGAGTTCACCGTGGGCGACGACACCTATGTCGTGACCGCCGGTGACTCGCTCTACAAGCAGCCCAACATCGAACACGGCGCGACCTGCCTCGAGAAGGGCACGCTGCTCGATATCTTCACCCCGCACCGTGAAGATTTCCTCTGATCCTGAGAACTTGAACGAATAACTTAAGGGAGAAATGGCATGTCCAAACCTGTCATCGGTTTCATCGGCCTCGGCCTCATGGGCGGCAACATGGTGGAGAACCTTCAGAAGAAGGGCTACGACCTTGTTGTCATGGACCTCAACAAGGACGCGGTCAAAGCGGTCACCGACCGTGGCAATGCCCGCGAGGCGGCCTCGGCCAGGGAACTGGCCGAAGCCAGCGACATCGTGATGCTCTGCCTGACCAAGTCGGAAGTGGTCGAGAAGGTCATCTATGCCGAGGACGGCATCCTCGCCGGCATCCGCGAAGGCAGCACGCTGATCGATTTCGGCACTTCGATCCCGGCCTCGACCCGCAAGATCGGCGCCGATCTGGCGAAAAAGGGCGTCGGCATGCTGGACGCGCCGCTGGGCCGCACCCCGGCGCATGCCAAGGACGGTCTGCTCAACATCATGGTCGGCGGCGACAAGGCGACCTTCGAGAAGGTCAAACCGGTGCTCGACGAGCAGGGCGAGAACGTCTTCTACCTGGGCGAGCTGGGCGCAGGGCACACCACCAAGCTGATCAACAACTTCATGGGCATGACCACCGTCTGCACCATGAGCCAGGCCTTTGCCGTGGCCGATCGTGCCGGTGTCGACCGCAAGCAACTTTATGACATCATGTCGACCGGGCCGTCGAATTCGCCCTTCATGGGGTTCTGCAAGAACTACGCGGTGGACGGGGTCAGCGACCTTGGCTTCTCGATCAACAACGCCAACAAGGACCTGGGCTATTTCCTGAAGATGGCGGAAGATCTGGGCACCCGGGCGGAGATTGCCGAGGGCACCTCGAACAACCTGCAGGCGGCAGTTGAAGCGGGGCTGGGCGATGGCAATGTACCGGAGATCTACGATTACTTCCGGAGCCTTGACCGCTAGAAGTTTCGCAAGAGGGCTGCGGTCGGGCTGGCGGCTGCCGTGGCGACAGCGGGGGGCTTTGCCCCCCGGACCCCCCAGCGGTATTTGGAAAGAGAAGAAGCACCGGCGGGGCGCGTTTGTGGCTCTTGTGGCGACAGTGGGGCTTGGCCTCCCGGGTTCCCCCCGGCGGTATTTGAGAAAGAGACGAAGCACTTGGAGGCGGTTTTTGCCGCTTTGAGGTTTCAGCAGTTGGCGTCGCGGGGCGTGGCCCTGGCTGGTGTGGAGGGCATCTCTGCCAGTCAAGCAAGGCGAAGGTGGCGGACGGGCGCCGGGCACCTTTGAATTGATTATTCCGTCCGAATGACTATTTAACCCCGTGACACGGCGGATCCTGCTATCATGGGCGTGCGCTTGCCTGTGTCCGGCAAGGGCCGCAGGCAAGGGCGCCGGCCTGGGTGGGAGGCGCGTTTGCAGGGGATTGGGACAAATGGGCGGACGGGGACGATTGGCATGCTGAAACTTGTGGACACTCCGGTGGCACGGACATCGACCGACGTGGTCTTCAACACGCTGTACGAGGAGATTTCCTCGCTGAAGCTGCTGCCGGGGACCAAGATGTCGGAGGCCGAGGTGGCGAGCCGCATGGGCGTGTCGCGGCAGCCGGTGCGCGATGCCTTCAACCGGTTGGGCAACATGGGGCTGCTCTTGATCCGGCCGCAGCGCGCCACCGAGGTGCGGGGCTTTTCGCTGGACGAGATCCAGAATTCGCGCTTTGTGCGCCTCGCGGTGGAGCTCGAGGTGGTCAAGGACGCCTGCACGGTCTGGGACGACGACAAGTCCGCCGCGCTCGAGGCGCATCTGGTCGAGCAGCAGGCGGTGGTGGATGCCGGTCAGAACGACCGCTTTCACGAGATGGACTATGGATTTCACCGGATGATCTGCGAGCTGGGCGGGCGGCCGCTGGCCTTTGACACCATCGAGCGCTGCAAGCAGACGGTGGACCGGCTCTGCGTGCTGAGCCTGGGCCATGAGCGCGGGCTGAGCGATGTGATCACCGATCACTACGATATCGCCAAGGCGCTGAAGGCGCGCGACGAGCAGGGGGTGCGCGACGTCATGCGGCGGCACCTGCGGCGGCTGGATGACACCATCGAGCAGATCCATTCGGCGCATGCCGAGTATTTCGAGTGATCCGCCGGCGCTCACGCAAATGTGGGCGCTGGTGTGCGGCTGAGGGGCCGTGGCTGCTTGGGATCGGGCGGCAAAACCGGTAAGCTCCGGGTGTGAGTTTACCGTTCCTGACGGGCCCGGCGTGGCCCTGTCTGACAGGAGAGTGCCATGCCCCGGTTTCAATCTCGTTTTTCCCTTTCCCGTCGCCAGATGATTGGCGCCACAGGTGCAGCCTTGGGTCTGGGGCTAGTCTCGCCGGTGCAGGCGCAGGCCGTGGCGCCCACACGGACGATGCGGGGCGGAGCCAACAACTATCGCCCCGGTGCGCCGATCGTCGAGCGGATCGGCGGTGGCGGGTTCTGGATGACCGGCACCGTCAGGCGGGCGGGCGATGGTGCGCCGCTGGCCGGGCAGCGCATTCAGATCTGGGCGCATACCACCCAAGGGCATGAACGCGATCCCCACAGCCATGGTGCGACCCTGACCGACGCGGACGGCGTCTTCCGGCTGGAGATGCCGCAGATCGTGCCGGCCTTTGGCCAGCCGCATGGGCATCTGGCCTATGACAGCGGTGACTTCGAGACGGTCTTTCTGCGCCCGGTCATGCGGAGCGCGCGGGAGACCAGCCTGGAGGCGCATTTCGTCCTGCAACCGGCTTGAGCCGGCGCGTGCGGGCGGCGCTGATCTGGGGCGGGCTGGGGCTTGTCCTCTTTCTTCCCTTGTTCGCGGCGCTGGACAGCCCGCTGCTGGCCTATCGCCGGCCGGTCTATATCGCGGCCGGGGTTGCGGGCGTGCTGGGGCTGATGGTGCTGGCGGTGCAGCCGCTGCTGGCGCGGGGCGTGCTGCCGGGGATGTCGCTGTTGCAGAGCCGGCGGGTGCATCGCTGGGCCGGCGGGGCGCTGGTGCTGGCGGTGGTGGCGCATGTGGTCGGGCTCTGGATCACCAGCCCGCCGGATGTCATCGACGTGCTGCTGCTGCGCTCGCCGACGCCGTTTTCGATCTGGGGTGTCGCGGCGATGTGGGCGCTCTTTGCCAGCGCGCTGCTGGCGGCGTTCCGCCGGAGGCTGGGGCTGCGGCTCTGGCGGCAGATCCATCGCGGGCTGGCGCTGGTGGTGACCGGCGGGACGGTGATCCATGCGCTGCAGATCGAGGGCACGATGGCGCCGCTCAGCAAGGCTGCGCTGTGCTTTTTCGCCGTCGCGGCACTGCTCTGGGCGGTGACGGCACGAAACTCTGCGCAGAGGCCCCGATGACATGCAGATCCGCCTTGCACGCTTGGACGCGGGCGCATAGAAGACCCCAGATTTGAACTAGGCGGGCTGGGACTCGCCCTTGAACTTATGGGGAATGGGATGCAGGTCACCGAGACTCTGAACGAAGGTCTGAAGCGCGGATACGCGATCACCGTCAGCGCCGCCGAACTCGAGGAAAAGGTCAACGAGAAGCTGGCCGAGGCACAGCCGGACATCGAGATGAAGGGCTTTCGCAAAGGCAAGGTCCCGATGCCGCTGCTGAAGAAGCAGTTCGGCCAGCGTCTGCTTGGCGAAGCGATGCAGGAAACCATCGACGGCGCAATGAACAAGCATTTCGAAGACAGCGGCGACAAGCCGGCGCTTCAGCCCGAGGTCAAGATGACCAACGAGGACTGGAAAGAGGGCGACGACGTCAACGTCGAGATGTCCTACGAAAAGCTGCCCGAGATCCCCGAGGTCGACCTCAAGAGCATCTCGCTCGAGAAGATGGTCGCCAAGGCCGGTGACGACGAAGTCGACGAAGCTCTGAAGAACCTCGCCGAGACCGCGCAGGACTTCAAAGCGCGCGACGAAGGTGCGGCGGCCGAGGATGGCGACCAGGTGGTGTTCGATTTCGTCGGCAAGGTCGACGGCGAAGCATTCGACGGCGGTTCGGCCGAGGATTACCCGCTGGTGCTGGGCTCCGGCTCGTTCATCCCGGGCTTCGAAGAGCAGCTGGTCGGTGTGAAAGCCGGCGAGGAAAAGGACGTGACCGTCACCTTCCCCGAGGAATATCAGGCCGAGCATCTGGCCGGCAAGGAAGCGGTCTTCTCCTGCACGATCAAGGAAGTCAAAGCGCCGGTTGCGGCAGAGCTCGACGATGAGCTGGCCAAGAAATTCGGTGCCGAGTCGCTGGACGCTCTGAAAGAGCAGATCCGTGAGCGTCTGGAAGCCGAGTACAATGGCGCGGCACGTCAGGTGACCAAGCGGGCGCTGCTCGACGCGCTGGACGAGAAGGTGAAATTCGACCTGCCGCCGACTCTGGTCGAGGCCGAAGCCAAGCAGATCGCGCACCAGCTGTGGCACGAGGAAAACCCAGAAGTTCAGGGCCACGACCACGACACCATCGAGCCGACCGAAGAGCACAACAAGCTGGCCGAACGCCGCGTGCGTCTTGGCCTGTTGCTGGCCGAGCTGGGCCAGAAGGCCGAAGTGCAGGTCTCCGATGCCGAGATGACCCAGGCGATCATGAACCAGGCACGTCAGTACCCGGGCCAGGAGCGTCAATTCTTTGAGTTCGTGCAGCAGAACCAGCAGATGCAGCAGCAGATGCGCGCGCCGATCTTTGAAGACAAGGTCGTCGACTTCATCCTGGAGCAGGCCGAGGTGACCGAGAAAGAGGTCTCCAAGGAAGAGCTGCAAAAGGCCGTCGAGGCGCTGGACGACGAATAAGCCTTCCTCAGGGAAGGGTGAGAGGCCGCCCCTTCGGGGGCGGCCTTTTTTCGTGCGGTGAGGTTTGGGGAGGGGTCATCCTCGGGCTCGACCCGAGGATCTTTTGGGGGAGTGGGCGGATGGCTGAGTCAGGTGCTTGTGCAGGGAGGTCCTCGGGGCAAGCCCGAGGATGACGAGAGGGCGCTTGTGTGGGGAGGTCTTCGGGGCGAGCCCGAGGATGACGGGGCATATTTCACACCGTCCGCATCACCCCAGCCGTTCCAGCCGGCCCTTGCGTTTGACGATGTTCTTGTAATCCCACTGGACCTCGCGTGCCTCGGCGAGCCAGAGGGCGAGGGCGGTGGGGTCGACTTCCTCCGCGGTCGTGTAGCGTTTCTCGGCGGCCTTGAAGGTGCCGGTGGGCGCGAGGCCGGGGGCCGAGAAGGACTGGCCGGACCAGAACATCAGGCGGATGCAGGACTTGAGCTGGCCGTAGCCGACGATCGGGTTGTCTGCGAGAAACCAGACCGGGTGGGCGTGCCAGATGCGGGCCTCGGCGTCGGGCAAGCCGCGGTCGATCTCTTGCTGCAACAGCTCGCAGATCCGGCGGTCGGGCTCGGAGCGGGCGGCGTTGTAATCGGCGATGGTGGCGGGTTTCATGAGCGCAGTGTAGCGCGGCCCCCTGCCGGGGCAATTGCGAAAAGGCCGCCTCGGGAGGAGAGGCGACCTTTCCGTTGGCCGGAAGCCTCCGGGGACAAGGAATTTTACCGGCCGTCGTGTCCGAACCTCTCCCGCATCAGCGCGATCACTTCGGCGATGCGGCGGGTTCTGGTGATCTCTTCCAGCGCGGTGTCGCGCGCGGTGATGATGTCTGAGTGGCTCCGCTCTGCGGCGCTCAGTGGCGCGCCGATGAGACGGAGAACACGGGCCGATGCCAACGAATAGAAGACCGCGTCCTGCGCGCGGTCTTGCAGCGTGATGCGTCGGGTCTGAACCATTTCTGTTACCTTACCTGATCGTTACTGACGGCGACAAAATTCGTTAACCTACACTGCCGTCTTGCATTTTCCGGCGCTCACTACCATTCGAGCATCGGCCCTGTCGTGTTCATCGGTGTTGTACTGCGAACCGGTGAGACCGAGCAAAGCTGCGGGCGGATAAGGTGGCTATCCTTTCAGGTGGGCGAGATAGCACAAGGCCGCGCGTCGGGGGACGCGCGGCCTTCTTTAGGATAGCGATGGGCCGAAAAATCAGCCGCGGTCTTCTTCCGGTTGGTCGTCGGAGCCGGACTCGTCCTGGACAACGTTCGACAGATCGTCGTCGTCGTCGGCAGCGGCACCGATATCGTCGAAGAGTTCGGCGATCTCGAATTCAGCTGCGGCTTCTTCTTCCGCGGCCAGTTCCTGGATCGACTTGCCCGAGGCCTGCAGTTCGGCCTCTTCGGGCGAACGTGCGACGTTGAGGTTGATGGTGGCCATCACCTCGGGGTGCAGGTGCACCTCGACTTCGTGCAGACCCAGTTCCTTGATCGGCTGACGGATCAGGACCTGTTTGCGGTCGATCGAGAAGCCTTCCTCGGTGGCGACGGTGGCCGCGTCACGGGTGGTGACCGAGCCGTAGAGCGCGCCGCCGTCGGAGGCCTGGCGAATCACGACGAACTGCTGTCCGTCGAGACGGGACGCCATGTCCTCGGCTTCTTTCTTGGTTTCCAGGTTGCGGGCTTCGAGCTGGGCTTTCTGCTCTTCGAAGGCTTCGATGTTGGCCTTCGACGCGGTCAGCGCCTTGCCCTGCAGCAGCAGGTAGTTGCGGGCGAAGCCGGGCTTGACGTCGACGACATCGCCCATCTGGCCGAGCTTGGCCACGCGTTCGAGAAGGATGACTTGCATGTGCTTTACTCCTTACTTCACGGCGTAGGGCAGAAGCGCGAGGAAGCGGGCGCGTTTGATCGCGCGGGCCAGTTCACGTTGCTTCTTGGCCGAGACGGCGGTGATGCGGGACGGCACGATCTTGCCACGCTCGGAAATGTAGCGCTGCAGGAGACGGGTGTCCTTGTAGTCGATCTTGGGTGCATTGTCGCCCGAGAAGGGGCAGACCTTGCGGCGGCGGAAAAACGGTTTTGCGGCCATGGGTTAGCTCTCCTTCGACTTAGCGGCGTTCACGACGGCGGTCTTCGCGCTCGTCACGTTTCTGCATCTGGACCGAGGGGCCTTCGACATGTTCGTCGACCTTGATGGTCAGGACGCGCATCACGTCGTCATGCAGGCGCATCAGGCGTTCCATTTCCTGCACGGCTTCCGACGGGGCGTCGGAGCGGATGTAGGCGTAGTGGCCTTTGCGGTTCTTGTTGATCTTGTAGGCCATGGTCTTGACACCCCAGTACTCGGTGTCGACGACCTTGCCGCCATTGTCGGTCAGGACCGTGCCGAAATGCTCGACGAGGCTTTCGGCCTGCGCGCCGGAGAGATCCTGGCGCGAGATGAATACATGCTCGTAAAGGGGCATGTGCACTCCATTTATATCAAGGCGCATTTCAAAGGGCGGGGCCATGTCCTTTCGCCCCCGACCCACGAGAGACTGCGCGGTTCATACGTCTTGCGAAAGGATGGCCCGATATACAGGCTTGAGCCCGGATGGCAAGGGGGCAGGGGCGGGATGCGACGCCTTGGCTGTTCCAGTCCGGTTCCCGGGCGGTCCCGTCCTGTCCCGGACCCGACAAAGCCTGCTTCATTCCGCGGCTTTACCCTGATTGTGCCCCAATCCCGCCTCTTTTGAAATCAAGTATCAGGGAAACACAAACTGGAGAAGCCCGATGACTGCCACCAACCACTTCATCACCGCCGACCGCACCTCTGGCACCGAAATCTCCGTCGGCACGATGGTTCGGTGGTTCACCCGGTTGGTTGGTCTGTCGCTTGTCATGGCCCCCTTCGGCATGTGGGTCGCCCCCAATGCCACGGCGCTGCCCGAGCTGATGCTGATGAAGCTCTGTGCCTCGTTCTTCTTTGCCCTGACCGGCGCGCATCTGCTGTATTCGGCACGCACGCCGCGGGACACCGCCGGGTACTGAACCCGCGCCACGCACGACACTTCCCCCAGGAGTGACCGGCTGTCCACCCGAGCGGTGCAGCCGGTTTTCTTTTGCTTTTCTCCGCACTGCGGCGTGGCATTGAGATTGCAGTCGGGTTTCGGGCCGCGTATCCATGGATAAAACGACGTTGCAACAGAGGGATGGTATGAGCCGCGCATTTGTATTTCCGGGACAGGGGGCGCAAACGATCGGTATGGGCAAGGCCCTCGCTGATGCCTATCCGGCGGCGCAGGCCGTCTTTGACGAGGTCGACGAAGCCCTTGGCGAGAAGCTCTCGCAGCTGATCTGGGAAGGCGATGCCGCCGATCTGACCCTGACAGAGAATGCCCAGCCGGCGCTGATGGCGACCTCGCTGGCGGTGATGCGCGCGCTCGAGGCCGAGGGCATCGATGTGACCTCGGCCGCTTATGTCGCGGGCCATTCGCTGGGCGAATATTCCGCGCTGGCGGCGGCCGGGTCGTTGAGCATCGGCGATTGCGCGCGGTTGCTGCGCACCCGTGGCAGGGCGATGCAGGCGGCGGTGCCGGTGGGCGAGGGGGCCATGGCGGCGCTTCTGGGCCTCGATCTGGCCGGGGCGCGCAAGGTCGCGGCCGAGGCGGCGCAGGGCCAGGTCTGTGCCGCAGCCAATGACAATGATCCCGGACAGGTGGTCGTCTCCGGCCACAAGGCGGCGGTGGAACGCGCGGTCGAATTGGCCAAGGCAGCCGGCGCACGGCGCGCGGTGCTGCTGCCGGTGAGCGCACCGTTCCATTGCAAGCTGATGGAGCCGGCCTCGCATGTCATGGCCGATGCGCTGGACGATGTGGTGATTCAAGAACCCAAGGTGCCGCTGGTGGCCAATGTGGTGGCCGAGGCGGTGAATGATCCTGCAACCATTCGTTCCCTGCTGGTCAACCAGATAACCGGCGCAGTGCGCTGGCGCGAGAGCGTCGAATGGATGGCGCGGCACGGTGTCACCGAGATCTGGGAGATCGGCGCAGGCAAGGCGCTGATCGGCATGGTGCGCCGGATCGACCGCGACATCGCCACGCGCAGCATCGGCACCCCCGAGGACGTGACGGCGGCAAAGGACTCGCTGGCGTGAGCGCCGGCGCTTGAGACAAGAACAAGAAGGAAGAGCGGATGTTTGATCTGAGCGGGAAATCTGCACTGGTGACCGGCGCCTCGGGCGGCATTGGCGGCGAGATTGCCAGGGCGCTGCACGGCGCCGGTGCCACCGTCGGTCTGAGCGGCACGCGCGAGGCGCCCCTGCAGGAACTGGCCGCCGAGCTGGGCGAGCGCGCGCATGTGCTGCCCTGCAACCTGAGCGACATGGCCGCGGTCGAAGCGCTGCCGAAACAGGCGATCGAGGCGATGGGCGCGGTAGATATCCTGGTCAACAACGCCGGCATCACCCGTGACAATCTGTTCATGCGGATGTCGGATGACGAATGGGACTCGGTCCTGTCGGTCAATCTCACCGCCTCGATGAAGCTCTGCAAGGGCGTGATGCGCGGCATGATGAAGGCGCGCTGGGGGCGGATCGTGAATATCTCGTCGATCGTCGGCGCCACCGGCAACCCCGGTCAGGCCAACTACGCTGCCTCGAAGGCAGGCATGATCGGCATGGGCAAATCGCTGGCCTACGAGGTCGCCAGTCGCGGCATCACCGTCAATGCCATCGCGCCCGGCTTCATCGCCACGGCGATGACCGACAAGCTGACCGACGAGCAAAAGGACAAGATCAACGTGCAGATTCCCGCGGCGCGCATGGGCACGCCCGAGGAAATCGCCGCCGCGGTTGTCTATCTGGCAAGCCCGGAAGCCGGCTATATGACCGGGGCGACGCTGCATGTGAACGGCGGAATGGCCATGATCTGACGGCATCACCGGTTCCCCCGGAAAGCGTTTGCCAATCGCTGCTCTTATGCTATAGGCGCGTGGAAATCCGGGGGGGCAGGTGCTGGCCTGGATGACCTGCTTATGCGGGGAACAGGCCAAAGGCCACTCGCCGCCTCGGGAGGGGCAAGTAAAGTTCGAACCCCTCGGGGCACGGGCAAAACAGGGCCGAAGGCCCAAGACGATGAGGATAGAAAATATGAGCGACGTCGCAGATCGCGTGAAGAAAATCGTGGTGGAACACCTCGGTGTCGAAGAGAGCAAAGTTGTCGAGAGCGCGTCGTTCATCGACGATCTCGGCGCTGACAGCCTCGACACCGTGGAACTGGTGATGGCCTTCGAAGAAGAGTTCGGCATCGAGATCCCCGATGACGCCGCCGAGAACATCCAGACCTTCGGTGACGCGGTCAAATTCATCAACGACGCGAAAGAAGCGTAAGACCGCTTTGATCCGTCGGGATTTTTCCGGAAACGGCGTGCCTGCGAAGGTGCGCCGTTTTCATTTGTTACCTTCCCGTCGGGGCAGACCCCGACGCGGCAGTGACGGGGCTTGTCATTTGCCGTTTTGCCACGCCGTGGCATAGGGTTCCGATACGCGGGGGCTTGCCCATCGGGCATTGCTTTCCCTTGCCCCTCTTCCCCCTGTCGGGGTATGAGCGTGCAACTTGTTTCAAAGGGGCAACACCATGCGCAGAGTAGTTGTGACAGGGCTTGGTCTGGTGACACCGCTGGCTTGCGGCGTCGAGGAAAGCTGGAAGGCGATTCTGGAAGGCAAATCGGGCGCGGGCACCATCACCCGGTTCGACGCCAGCCATCTGGCCACCACCTATGCCTGCGAAGTTCCGCTGGGCGACGGCACCGACGGCACCTTCAATGCCGATGACTGGATGGCGCCGAAAGAGCGCCGCAAGGTCGACGATTTCATTCTTTACGGCATCGCCGCCGCCGAGCAGGCGGTCAGGGATGCCGGCTGGACGCCTGAGGACAAGGAAAGCCTCGAGGCGACCGGCGTTCTGATCGGATCGGGCATCGGCGGGCTGAACTCGATTGCCGAGACCGCCGTTCTGATCAAGGAACGCGGCCCCCGGCGGGTGTCGCCCTTCTTCATTCCGGGCGCGCTGATCAACCTGATCTCGGGCCAGGTGAGCATTCGCTACGGTTTCAAGGGGCCGAACCATTCGGTGGTGACCGCCTGTTCGACCGGTGCCCATGCGATCGGCGATGCTGCACGGATCATCAAGGACGGCGACGCCGAGGTGATGATTGCCGGTGGCGCAGAGGCCGCGATCTCCGAGATCGGCATTGCCGGGTTCAACGCCTGCAAGGCGCTGTCGACCAAGCGTGGTGACGAGCCCGAGAAGGCCAGCCGGCCCTACGACGCGGACCGCGACGGTTTTGTCATGGGTGAGGGCGCCGGCGTTGTTGTGCTGGAAGAATACGAGCACGCCAAGGCACGCGGCGCGAAAATCTATGCCGAGGTCGTGGGTTATGGCATGTCGGGTGACGCCTATCACATCACCGCCCCGTCCGAGAACGGCGAAGGTGCAGAGCGCTGCATGAAGATGGCGCTCAAGAAGGCCGGCGTCGGTCCGTCGATGATCGATTACATCAACGCGCATGGCACTTCGACCATGGCCGACACCATCGAGCTGGGCGCGGTCGAGCGGCTGATGGGCGATGCGGCCTCGAAGGTCACCATGTCCTCGACCAAATCGGCCACCGGGCACCTGCTGGGGGCGGCCGGCGCGATCGAGGCGATCTTTTCGATCCTCGCGATCCGCGATCAGGTGGCGCCGCCGACCATCAACCTCGACAATCCGGCGGTGGAGACCAAGGTCGACCTGGCGCCGAACGCCAAGCGTGAGCGCGAGATCAACTACGCGCTGTCGAACTCCTTTGGCTTCGGCGGCACCAACGCTTCGGTCATCTTCAAGAAGGTCTGAATTTCATGTGGCGAAGCATCGCCTCGAATGCCCTGAGCTTCTTTGTCGTGGCCATTTTCCTGGCTGGCGGCGCGTTGCTCTGGGCTCAGGGGGAATACACGGCCGAGGGGCCGCTCGACGCGCCGATCTGTCTCAAGGTCGAGCGCGGATCGAGCTTTTCGCGGGTCTCGCGGCAACTGGCCGAGCAGGGCGCGATCAAGAGCGGGTTCCTGTTTCGCGTGGGCGCCGATTATGCCGACAAGACCAATGATCTGAAGGCGGGGTCCTTTCTCGTGCCAGAGGGCGCGAGCATGGCCGAGATCGTTGACACGGTCACCCGTGGCGGCGCCAGCACCTGTGGCACCGAGATCGTCTATCGGATCGGTGTGAACCGGGCGACCGCCGAGGTGCGCGAGCTCGACCCCGAGACGCAACGCTTTGTCGAACTGGCGAAATTCACGCCCGGTGAGGACGAGGTGCCGGAGGATTACACCCGCGTGCGCAATGCCGGCGACACCCGCTACCGGCTTGCCCTGGCCGAGGGGGTGACCAGTTGGCAGGTGGTCGAGGAGATGAAGGCGCTGGATGTGCTCGAGGGCGAGGTTGCCGCGCTGCCGCCGGAGGGCTCGCTGGCGCCTGACAGCTACGAGCTGAGGGTGGGGCAGACCCGTGCCTCGATCATCGAGGAGATGCAGCGGCGTCAGAAGGCGATCATTGCCGAGGCCTGGGCCAACCGGTCCGACGGGTTGCCGCTGAAGACGCCGGAGGAGATGCTGACCCTTGCCTCGATCATCGAGAAGGAGACCGGCGTGGCCGGCGAACGGCGGATGGTGGCGAGTGTCTTCGTCAACCGTCTGAACGAAGGCATGCGGCTGCAGACCGACCCGACGGTGATCTATGGCATCACCGAGGGCAAGGGCGTGCTGGGCCGGGGCCTGCGGCAGAGCGAGCTGCGCCGTGAGACGCCCTACAACACCTATGTCATCAACGGCTTGCCGCCGGGACCGATTGCCAACCCGGGCGCGGCGGCGATCGAAGCGGCGGTGAACCCGGAGGACACGAACTTTCTGTTCTTCGTGGCGGACGGGACCGGGGGCCATGCCTTTGCCGAGACATTGGCCGAGCATAACCGGAACGTTGCCAAATGGCGGCAGATCGAGGCCGAGCGCAGCGGGAACTGATTGCTGGTTTCGATGGAGTTGAGAGGCAGGCCTTCGGGCCTGCCTTTTGCGTTTGAGGTGAGTGCGAGCCGTGCATTGGCGGTGCGCGCGGTGGCGATCAGACGGGGGTTCTCGGGCGCTTTATTGTGGACGTGTTCGGACGAACGATGAGCGGCGCGACTACGTCGGCCAAATCGCCGCCGCGTGGGGGCGCGACATGCCAGAGGCATGCCTCTGGCATGACTATGCGCGGCGGCCTGTGGCCTTGATCCCGCGCGGGGCGGTACGCAACGGTTTCGGAAAACGATTAGGTAACAAAGCGTTAACCCGGTTTTCCTTGACTTCTGGGACGGTCTCTCCTATAAGTTGTGACATGCTGGAAGACATGGGCAAGCGGCCCCCGGGGACACCCGGGCGGCCGCTTTTTCGTGTCGCTCGTGCGGAGGCAATCCCAGCATGGAAGGTCAGTAGCAATGACACTCATCACCCCGAAACAGGACATCGACCGGCTCGAAGGCAGATTTCTGGTGGTTCGGGAAAGCCTCGAAGAGTTCGAGGCTGCGCTGAGAGACCTGAAGCAACAGGTCCGCAGCGGGGAGGTCACGGCATTGAAGGACGCCGGCAAGACACTCGCGGAGATCCGCGGCTGGATGAAGCTGGCAATGGAAACGGAGGCGCAACTTGCTGAATATGCACGAAAAGAAGCTGCCATTGATGGCGCATACGGACTCGACCTCGACAAGGCCCGATCTGAGATCGGGTGCCGTCTTGCTAAGTTGCGCAAGTGCTGCGGTGCAGGACGCGTTTCTGGATAGCCTTGGTGAGGGAGAGCTTCTGGCTCTCCCTTTCCTGTTCGAGTTCTGGGCGCATCCGCACCAGCTTCCGCCTGAGGGCGATTGGCGGTCTTGGGTGGTGCTGGGCGGGCGCGGTGCCGGCAAGACGCGGGCCGGGGCCGAATGGGTGCGCGACATGGTCGAAGGCGCGCGGCCGCGCGATCCGGGCCGGTCGCAGAGGGTGGCGCTGGTGGGCGAAACCTATGACCAGGTGCGTGACGTGATGATCTTTGGCGACAGCGGAATCCTGGCCTGTTCGCCGCCGGACCGCACGCCGAAGTGGGAAGCCAGCAAGCGGCGGCTGGTCTGGCCCAATGGCGCGGAGGCCAAGACGTTTTCGGCCAATGACCCCGAGGCGCTGCGCGGGCCGCAGTTTGACGCGGCCTGGGTCGATGAATTGGCGAAATGGCCTAATGGTGAAGAGACCTGGGACATGCTGCAGTTTGCCTTGCGGCTGGGCGAGGACCCGAGGGTCTGTGTGACGACGACGCCGCGCAATGCCGAGGCGCTGAAAAAGCTGCTGGTCTCGCCCTCGACGGTGGTGACGCGGGCACCGACCGAGGCCAACCGGGCGCATCTGGCCGAGAGCTTCTTGACCGAGGTGCGGGCGCGCTACAAGAATCCGCGGCTGGCACGACAGGAGCTGGACGGCGAGATTCTGACCGACGTCGAGGGTGCGCTCTGGACGCATGAGCTGTTGGACAGCTGCCGGGGCGGCAAGGTGCCGGAGCTCGACCGGATTGTCGTGGCGGTCGATCCGCCGGTGAGCGGGCACGCGGGCTCGGACGCCTGCGGCATCATCGTTGCGGGGGTCAGGATGCAGGGGCCAGTGCAGGAGTGGCAGGTCCATGTGCTGGAGGATGCCAGCGTCGAAGCGGCCAGCCCCAAGACCTGGGCCGAGCGGGTGGTCCGGGCCTATCACGAGCATCAGGCCGACAGGATCGTGGCCGAGGTCAACCAGGGCGGGGCGCTGGTCGAGAGCGTGATCCGGCAGGAGGATGGCGCTGTGGCCTATGCGTTGGTGCATGCCAGCCGGGGCAAGGTGGCACGCGCCGAGCCGGTGGCAGCGCTGTACGAGCAGGGTCGGGTCTTTCATGCCGAGGGCATGGCCGCGCTTGAGGAGCAGATGTGCCTGATGGCACTGAGGGGCTTTCAGGGGAAGGGCAGCCCCGAGCAGCTGCTCTCCGGCGCCAACCTCTGCGCCATCGGTGACGGCACACCGGACGGCTGGGAGCTGTTCCAGTTCCGCGATGCGCAGCTGATCGACAGCGACACCTGGCTGCTCAGCCGCCGGCTGCGCGGCCAGCTGGGCACCGATGCGCTGATGCCGCAGACCTGGCCCGCGGGGTCTTACGTGGTGCTGCTTGACGGCGCGCCGCAACAGATCAGCCTGGCCTCGTCGCTGCGACGGGTGGCGCGGCACTACCGCATCGGCCCGGCACGGCGTCCGGTCAGCGACCCGTCTTACGTGCACGAGGTGCAGGCCTTCGACGGCAACGGCCTGCGCCCCTACAGCCCGGCGCATCTGCGCGGCACCTGGTCCGGCGGCGACCTGTCGCTGATCTGGATCCGCCGCACGCGGGTCGATGGCGACAGCTGGGACCTGACCGACGTGCCGCTGGCCGAGGCGCGAGAGGAGTATCTGGTGCGGGTGCTGGACGCGACCGGCGTGCTGCGCGAGGCGCAGGTCAGCACGCCGGCCTTTACCTAATCCGCCGCGATGCAGGCGGCTGACGGGGCGGGCGCCGGGCTGGCGGTCGAGGTTGCGCAGGTGTCGGACATCTACGGCCCGGGCCTTTTCACGCGCTGGGCGGGCTGAGCCGATGCGGCCGATCCTGCATGGCGACGTGACAGCAGCGGCTCGGGCGCTGCTGCTGGTGCCCGAAAACGCCCGGGAGGCGCTCTGCCGGCGGATGATCGAAGAGGCGGACTTCGCCGACCGCTATGCCAAGCGGCTGGGCCGGCCGCATCACCTCTGGGGAAATGGCACGCTGATGGCCGCGGCGCGCGCGCGGCCGCTGGCGGAGGAACCGGCGCTGGGCGAGGAGCGCTACTGCCGCTGTCTCGAGATGGTTTTCGGACAGTTGCTGGCCTGGCGGGCGGCACGGCGGCGCCCCGCGTCGTGACATCGTGGCCCCTGCGCCGTGCCGCGCATCCCTCTGCAACTCCACAGGATTTTTCAGCCGTTCACGTCTCGAAATGACCGCCATCACAGGTTTGCGTTTGGCCTCGGCGTGCAGCGTGTTATATCTAGCCCAAGGACTACCGCAGACGAGGATGGCCATGGCCCGGACACAAACGCAGTTAGCAGAGGTCGACCCGGTCTGGGCGCGGATCCTCGACGAGGCCGAGAAAGCCGTGGCCGACGAACCGCTGCTGGGCGGGCTGGTGCACCAGAGCGTGCTGCACCACAAAACGCTGGAACGCGCGCTGAGCTATCGGATTTCGCTGAAGCTGGCCTCTGGCGAAATGTCGGAACAGATCCTGCGCGAGATCTGCGACGAGGCCTATGCCTCGGACCCCGGGATCGGCCGCTCGGCGCGGGCCGATATCGCCGCCGTCTTCGACCGCGACCCGGCCTGCCACCGCTTCCTGCAACCCTTGTTGTTTTTCAAGGGCTTCCAGGCGGTGCAATCCTATCGCATCGGTCATTGGCTCTGGCACCAGGGCCGGCGCGACATGGCCTATTACATCCAGATGCGGGTGTCCGAGGTATTCGGCATCGACATTCACCCGGCCGCGCGGATCGGCAAGGGCATCATGATCGACCACGCCCATTCCATCGTCATCGGCGAGACGGCGGTGGTGGGCGACAACGTGTCCATGCTGCACTCGGTGACCCTTGGCGGCACCGGCAAGGAAGAGCAGGACCGCCACCCCAAGATCGGTGATGGCGTGCTGATTGGCGCCGGTGCCAAGGTGCTGGGCAACATTCGTGTCGGCAATTGCTCGCGGATCGCGGCCGGTTCGGTGGTGCTGTCGGAAGTGCCGCCCTGCAAGACCGTGGCCGGCGTACCGGCGCGCATCGTGGGCGAGGCGGGCTGTGCGCAACCGGCGATGTCGATGGACCAGATCCTTAAGTCCGGGGCTTGAAGAAAGCCTCGGAAGTCATTGCATCGCATGAATTACCAAGATGGGCGGCGGACTTTGGTCCGCCGCTTCTTTCGTTGGGGAAAGATGGGCATCCGGTGCCTGAGAAACGCCCCGGAAGCCCTTGATTACACGCGGGTTACCGAGATCGGTGGCAGGCTTCGCCCCGCTACCTCGGCCGCCGTTTCGCTGTAGTTGAACCAGAAGGTCTCCGCCCCGGTCTCGCGCCGGCGCACGCCTTCGGGCATCTCGCAGATCTCCAGCCCGGCCTTGTCGCAGGCCCAGGTCAACACCCGCGCCAAAGCCTTGGCGTCAAGCCAGCCGGTGACATAGGCCAGGGTGCCCTCGGCGATCAGCACAGGTTCGCCGTCGACGCTTTCCTCGATGACCTCGGCCGAGGTCTCAACAAACTCGCGGTAGAGCGTCACCGCGCCGGCGGATTTGAGCGCCACCGGCATGTCGGGCCGCAGGCTCTCGACCCGCGAGACAACTGCGTCGAGCCCCGGCAGCGCAGGCGGCAGCGGCAGCGGGATCGCCATGCTCTCGGTCCGGGCGCCGGTGCGGGGGCCAAGCAGGACCACGGCACCGCTCTCGGCCAGCGCCGCCTTCATCTCGTCAGGCAGATACATCATCCCCGGCGCGGCGATCAGGCGATAGCCCGACACATCGCCGCCGGGCCGCAGGATGTCGATCGACAGCCCCAGCTTGCGCAAGCCCTGATAGGTCTCGAACACCAGGTCGAAATAGCTCAACCCCCGGCCATGCGGCTGGATTTGCCAGGCCCAGTCCGCCTCGTAATCGAAGACCAGGCCCACCGGGGCCTGCTGGACCGCCACGTCGGGCGCCGCTGCCAGTTCCGCCGCCACCGCGCGCGCCTCCACGATCGCCGGGGCGTCCACGCTGTCGGGCCGCAGCAGGCCGGCGTGCATCAGCTCCTGCGCCATCGGCGCCTGGCGCCAGCGGAAGTAACAGACCGCCTCGGCACCATGGGCAAAGGCCTCCCAGGTCCAGAGCCGCACCATGCCGGGCAGGGGCGCCGGGTTGTAGGGGGCCCAGTTCACCGGGCCGGGCTGCTGCTCCATCACCCACCAGCGACCGCGGCCGACGGCGCGGTAGAGGTCGTGGTGAAAGGCCTGAAAATCCGGATCGCCCTGACGGGCATAGGTGCGGCGGTGATCGTCGCTCGCGGTCACCCGGTCCTCGAGAAAGCCCAGGGGATAGCTGTCCCACGAGGCGATATCGAGGTCGTCGCCAACCTTGTAGTGATCGAAATCGGTGATCTTTCCCATGTAGTTATGGGCAATCGGCGCGTCGGAATGCTTGCGGATGATCTCGGCCTGCAGCCGGTTGAAGCTCACCACCTCGTCAGAGGCAAAGCGACGGAAATCCAGGACGTGCGAGGGGTTCGGCTCGGTCACCGTCAGGTTCGGCAGGTCGACCTGCTCGAAACTGTCATACTCCATCGACCAGAAGACATTGCCCCAGGCGGTGTTCAGCGCCTCGATGTCGCCGTCGTTGCCCTGTCCCGGATAGCGCGCGCGCAGCCAGCGGCGAAAGCCCTGCCGCGCGGCCTCGGAATAGGACAGCACGGTGTCGTGGCAGGCATATTCGTTGTCTGTCTGCCAGGCGGCGACATGCGGGTTCCGGCCGTAACGTTTCGCCAATTTTTCAACGATTACAGAACATTCCCGGCGATAGCCTTCGTGACTGAAGCAGTAATGCCGGCGCGAGCCGAACTTGCGGGGCCGGCCCTCGGCATCGACGGCCAGCATGTCGGGATGTCGGTCGACCATCCAGCGCGGCGGCGTGGCGGTGGGCGTGCCCAGCACCACCTTCAGCCCGGCCGCCCCCAGCACCGCGATCGCGTCATCGAGCCAGGCGAAGTCATACTGCCCCGGCTGCGGCTCGAGCCGCGACCAGGCGAATTCGCCGATCCGGACCCATGTCAGCCCGGCCTCGGCCATGCGCCGCGCGTCCTCTTCCCAGATCGCGCGCGGCCAGTGTTCTGGGTAGTAGCAGGTGCCGAGCGTGCGTTTCATGCAGGCTTGCCGGCGTCATAAGCCGCAACGATGGCGCGGGCCTTTTCGCCCACCTCGGCCGCGGTCATGCCGGGCTTGTAAAGCGCCGAGCCGATGCCGAAGCCGGTCACGCCGGCGTCGAACCAGTCGCCGAAGTTCTCGGGGCCGGCACCGCCGACGGCATAGGTTTTCGTGCCCTTGGGCAGCACGGCGGAAATCGCGGCAAGGCCCTTGGCGCCGACCAGAAAGCCGGGGAAGAACTTCAGCCCGTCAGCGCCATGGCGCAGCGCGGTGAAGCATTCGCTGGGGGTGGCGACACCGGGAAAGGACAGCATGCCCAATGCCTTGGTGCGGTCGATGACGGCCGGGTTGCAGTCGGGCGAGACCACCAGCGTGCCGCCGACGGATTTCAGCTCGTCCACCTGCGCTGGCTCCAGAACGGTGCCGGCGCCGACGGTGGCGCGGCCCTTCAGCGCCTCGGCGAGGATGCCGATCGACTTGAAGGGCTCTGGCGAATTCAGCGGCACCTCGATCCGGTCGATGCCGGCCTCCAGAAGGGTTTCGCCGATCTCGAGCACTTCGTCAGGGGTCACACCCCGCAGGATGGCAATGATTTCGCGGCTCATGTGTTGCTCTCCTCATATGCGGCTTTCAGGCCCGCCAGAACGATTTCCGCGCCGTCGGTCTCGCTGACCGAAGCGCCCTGCGGCGCCAGCGCCGCCTTGTACAATTGATTGAGCTTGGGTGCGCCGATCAGAACGATCTCGCGGCCCAGCCAGTATTCCTTGGCCCCGGCGATCTCCAGCCCCATCAGAAGGCCCGAGAGCCGCGCCCGCGAGGTGGCAGCAGAGGTGCCGTCGAGCAGTGACCCGGCGCGCAGCGAGAACAGCCGCGCGGTGAACTTCTGCGGCGCGGACATGGCGTCGCTTACCGCCTCGTCAAAGGCCGCCTGATCCCAGCCGTCGCCCGAGACCGAGTGCCGCAGCACCGATTGGCCCGACAGCAGGGCAAAGATCTCGCCGGTCATGAAGGTGCGGAAGGACACGATCTCCTTCGCGCTGATATGCACCCACTTGGTGTGGGTGCCGGGCAGGCAGAGCACGCCGTCGAAGTCCGGGTTGGCCGCGAGATAACCGGCGATCTGGGTCTCTTCGCCGCGCATCACGTCGGGCGGGCTGGCCTGAGAGACGCCCGGCAGGATCGAGACTTTGAGCCGCGGATCGCTGACCTCCGGCGTGATCGCCTGTGCCACGCCCGGCGCGGTGCAGGGGGTGGTGACATAAGGCGCCTCGGCCCAGCCCTGACGCGCGCCTAGCATGCCGCAGGCGATGACCGGCACCTGGCCGGTCTCTGGCAGGTAGGCCCCCACCAGCCGCAGCAGTTCCGGCTCGAAGCCGTCCCGCTCCAGCGCGCCCATGCCCTTGTCAGACGACACCATCTTGATGACGCCCGTCGCGCCCATCACCCAGGCCCGCAGGTTCGACGTTCCCCAGTCGACCGCGATCCAGCTTGCAAGTTCTGTCATATTCTCAGCCCGTTACAACAACTCCGCCATCCACGACCATGGCCTGGCCGGTCATCATCCGGCTGGTGTCAGACGCCAGAAACAGCACCGCATCGACGATGTCCTGGGGCGCCAGATGATCCTTGAGGCACTGCCGTGAGAGATGTTCGGCCAGCGCCTCCGGCGTGGCCCACATGTCGAGCTGTTTTTCGGTCAGAACCCAGCCGGGGGCAAGGGCGTTTACCCGGATTTTGTCGGGCCCGAACTCGCGCGCGAGCGATCGGGTCATGCCGTTGATGCCGGAATTGGCGGTGGTGTAGCTGACGTAACCGGCATTGCCCATCATGTAGCTGATTGAGGTGAAGTTGATGATCGAGCCGCCGCCGGCCTCGCGCATCCCCGGCATCACCGCCTGACAGGCAAAGAAATAGGCCTTGAGGTTGATCGCCTGCGACCAGTCCCAGAAGTCCTCGGTCACCTCTTCGGCACTGTGGCGCTTGTCATTGGCGGCGTTGTTGATCAGCGCCGTCACCGGACCATGCGCCTCGGACGCCTCGGAGATGCAGGATTTCAGCCGCTCGATATCGGTGATGTCGCACTGCATGTAGAGCGGCCGGCGGCCGTGCTTGGCCTCCATCTCGTCGCAGAAACCGGTGGCGTCCGACCGCTGGACAAAGGCCACCTGCGCGCCCTGGGCCATGAAGCCATCGGTGATCGAGGCACCGATCCCGGCGCCGCCGCCGGTAATGAAGATGCTCTTGCCGTCGAGATCGTGAAAGGTCGCAGTCTGGGTCATCAATGGCTCTCTCGTGTCACGGGGCGGGTGTCCTTGCCCACCAGAAAATCAAGGTCGGCGCCCTGGTCGGCCTGCAGCACGTGGTCGACATACATCTTGGCATATCCGCGGGTGTAGCGCGGCGGATCGGGCTGCCAGTTGGCGCGGCGCTCTGCCAGTTCCTCGTCGGACACCAGCAAATCGAGCGCGCCCTTGCTGGCCGACACGCGGATGCGGTCGCCGGTTTTGACCAGCGCCAGCGTGCCGCCTTCGTTGGCCTCTGGCGAAACATGCAGGATCACGGTGCCAAAGGCGGTGCCGGACATCCGCGCATCGGAAATCCGCACCATGTCGCGCACGCCCTGTTTCACCAGTTTCGACGGGATCGGCATGTTGCCGACCTCGGCCATGCCGGGATAGCCCTTGGGGCCGCAGCCCTTGAGCACCAGGATGCTGTCCTTGGTCACCGGCAGATCGTCGGAATTGATCGTGGCCTTCAGCTCTTCGATGTTCTCGAAGACATAGGCTTCGCCCTCGTGCTCCAGCAGCTCATCGGTGGCCGCCGAGGGCTTCACGATGGCGCCGCGCGGCGCCAGGTTGCCCTTGAGCACGCGCAGCCCGGCGGCAGGTTTCAGCGGTTCGTCAAAGCTGCGGATCACGTCGCGGTTCCAGCATTCGGCACCGTCGGCATAGACGCTGATATCGCAGTCCAGCACGGTCTTCGCCGGGCGCAGCAGGTGCGCCAGTTCCTTGAGGATCACCGGCATGCCGCCGGCGTAGCAGAAATCCTCCATCAGGTACTTGCCCGAGGGCATGCAGTTGACGAGCAGGGGGATCTCGCTGCCGATCTCGAAATCATCGAGCGTCAGGTCGACACCGACCCGGCCGGCCATCGCCAGCAGGTGCACCACCGCGTTGGTCGAGCCGCCGACAGCAGCATTGGCAAGGATGCCGTTTTCAAAGGCTTCGCGGGTCATGATGTCCGACAGCTTCAGCCCTTCCTCGACCATGCCGACGATGCGCTTGCCGGTCATATGTGCCAGCGCCATGCGGCGGGCGTCGACGGCGGGCAGGGCGGCGTTGGTGGGCAGGCTCATGCCCATCGCCTCGACGACGCTGGCCATGGTCGACGCGGTGCCCATGGTCATGCAGACGCCTTTCGACCGGCTCATGCCCGACTCGGCGGCCATGAAATCGGCCAGCGTCATATCGCCGGCACGCACCGCTTCGGAAAACTTCCAGACGTCGGTGCCCGATCCGATGTCCTTGCCTTGCCACTTGCCGTTCAGCATCGGACCGGAAGAGACAACGATTGTCGGCAGATCGACCGAGGCCGCGCCCATCAGCTGGCCCGGCGTGGTCTTGTCGCAGCCGCCCAGCAGCACGACGCCGTCGATGCCATAGGCGCGGATCGATTCCTCGACATCCATCGCCAGCAGGTTGCGAAACAGCATGGCGGTGGGCTTCATCTGGGTCTCGCCCAGGCTCATCACCGGGAATTCCACCGGGAAACCGCCGGCTTCCCAGACCCCGCGCTTGACCCCCTCGGCCAGCTCGCGCAGGCCCGAGTTGCAGGGTGTGAGCTCCGACCAGGTGTTGCAGATGCCGATGATCGGCCGTCCATCAAAGGCGTGGTCGGGGAAACCCTGGTTCTTCATCCAGGAGCGGTGAATGAACCCGTCCTTGTCCAACTTGCCATACCAGGCGCGGTTGCGGCGTTCGTCGCTCATACCAGCGTTCCTTTCACGACCCACATGGTTTCGGGAAAGCTCCAGGGCAGGGTCAGCCCGTGGCTCATCAGATAGGCGCCGCTCAGGGTCAGCGGCTCGGTCTTGATCGCCTGATCGCCGCGCGACAGGCCCGGCGCGTCACCGCGATTGAGCAGTTCGATGCGGTAGTGGCGATCCGGCGACAGCCGGGTCAGGCGCAGCGGGCGCGGGGCGATCTGCGCCGAGGTCTCGGCCTTGCCGGCAAAGACCACGAACTGCCCGCCGCCCTGTTCCAGCTGCTGCTCGGCGATCACCGCCGGGTCGGAACTGTCGAGCCGCAGGATATCGGCGCCGGCCATCCAGTGGCGGTTGTCCTTCCACCAGGCGGTGACCTCGGTCAGCACCTGCGCCTCGTCCTCGGTCAGTTCGCGCGGGTCCATCTCGAAGCCCATGTGCCGTTGCGCCGCCACCCAGGCGCGCATGCGGATGTCGATGGTGCGGCCCGAGGTGTGGCAGGTGCGCGGCCCGACGTGCGAGCCGGTGACCACCATCGGCAGGAAGAGCGCGGCGTTGTGCTGCATCCTCAGCCGTTCGATGGCGTCGTTGCTGTCGGACAGCCAGACCCGGTGGGTGCGCTTGAGGATGCCGAAATCGATCCGCCCGCCGCCAGAGGCGCAGCTCTCGATCTCGACTTTCGGAAAGGCTTCGCGCAGCCGGTCGATCAGCGCATAGGACCCACGGGTCTGCGCCGCATCGGGCATCGGCAGGACGCGGTTGTGATCCCATTTGACATAGTCGATGTCGTTGTCGGCCAGCACCTTGCCGATGCGGTCGAACAGGAAATCGCGCACCTCGGGCAGCGCCATGTTCAGCGCCATCTGCTGCCGGCCGAGGATCTGGTCCTCGCCGCCAAGCGCCCAGTCGGGATGGGCGCGGAAGACGTTGGAGTTTTCGTTGATCATCTCCGGTTCGAACCAGATGCCGAAGCTCATGCCGAGCCCGTGCACATGGTCGATCAGCGGTGTCAGACCCTCGGGGTACTTGCGCGGATCGACTTCCCAGTCCGAGAGCGAGCTGGTGTCGTCATCGCGATCACCGAACCAGCCGTCATCCAGCACGAAACGCTCGGCCCCCAGCGCTGCGGCGCGGTCGGCGATTTCTTTCAACTCTGGCAGGTTGTGGTCGAAATAGACCGCTTCCCAGCAATTGTAATGCACCGGCCGGGCGCGGTCGGGATCGGGAAACTCGACGATCCGGTCGCGCAGGTGGCGCTGGAACGCCACGGCGCAGCCATTGAGACCGTCGTCGGAGAACATCGCGTAAAGCGGCGCGGTGGCGAATTTCGTCGCCGGCGCGGTCTCGATCTGAGTGGCGTGGCCGAATTGCACCTGGCGGCGGCCGTCTGGCAGCTCTTCGGCGGCCATGCGGTGCCCGCCGGACCAGCCGTAGTGAAAGCCATAGGCATGGCCGCTGGCATTGGTGGCGCCGCGGCAGGGCACGATGAGCCCGGGGAAATGTTCATGACCGGTGCGGCCGGTGCGGTTCTCGCGGTAGCGGATGCCGGCCGACCAGGCGGTGCGGTTCATCTGGAACTCGCCACACCAGCGGCCGGCGAAATCGATCATTTCGTCGCTGGCCTGCGGTGCCGGAAAGACCGGGGCCGAGAGCCAGTGCAGGTGCATCGGCTCGGTCGCCTCGATCTCGGCCCGGGCCTCGATCACATGAGTCTGCGGGTCGATCGAGAAATGCGCCCGATAGGTCAGCACCCCGGATTGATCGTTGAAGCTCAGGCTCAGGCTGTCCTCGCCCGCCTCGGCGCTGTCGAAACAGAACTTCGGCAGCACCGGCTGGCCGGATGCATCGCGGATCACCAGCCCGGGCTGGCCCGGGAAACTGCGCGTGGCCTCGGGGCAGATCGACAGCTCCGGGTTGGCATCGAGCATGCCGCCGGTGACGTCGATGGCATGGGCCTGCGCCAGGGTCTCGAGGTTTTCGTCGTCAGGCAGGCGCGGCCCCCAGTAGACCACCTCGGCGAGGTGGCCTTTCTGGGAGGCCAGCACCAGCGTTTGACGACTGTCGTCCAAACGCCAGCTTTGGATCATTTCACGGCTCCGAGTGTGAGGCCTGCAATGAAGTGCCTCTGCATGAGAAAGAACATCAGGACCGGCGGCAGCGCCGCGACGATCGACCCGGCCGAGACAAGGTGCCAGGCGGCGACCCACTGACCGTTGAGCGAATAGAGCCCGGCGGTGATCGGCTGTTGATCGGCGCCCTGGGTCAGCACGGTGGCCCAGAAGTAGTCGTTCCAGATGAAGGTGAAGATCAGCACCGAAAGCGCCGCCAGCGCCGGTTTCATCAAGGGCATGACCACGTACCAGAAGATGCGGATCTCCGAGATGCCCTCGACCCGGGCGGCCTCGATCAGCTCGAAGGGCAGGGCCTTGATGAAGTTGCGCATGAAGAGCGTGCAGAACCCGGCCTGAAAGGCGATGTGGAAGAGCGCGAGGCCATACCAGGTGTTGTACATGCCCAGATCCAGCGTCAGGTCGCGCACCGGCACCATCAGGATCTGGAAGGGCACGAAGTTGCCCGCCACGAACATGAAGAAGATCAACAGGTTTCCCTTGAACTTGTAGACCGCCAAGGCGAAGCCGGTGAGGCAGGAGATGGCCACCGCGCCGATCACCGTCGGGATCGTCACCTTGAAGGAGTTCAGGATGTATTTGCCGATCGGCGTCTGCTTGAAGATCGCGGTGTAGTTCTCGATCAGATTGAAGCTGGTGGGCCAGCCCCAGTAGTTGCCGGCGGTGATGTCACCGGCCGAACGGACCGAGGTCAGCGCCACGGCGATGAGCGGCAGCAGCCAGATGATCAGGGCAATCGGCAGAGCGATGCGATAGGCGATCTGGGTGCCGGTCGACGTCTTTTCGATGGGGGTCGGAAACATCTCAGTGACCTCTCTCGTCGCGGTACATTTTGTAAAGGAAACCAGTGATGTAGACCATCATGATCAGGAAGAGCACGACCGCGATCGCAGCGCCGTAGCCCATGCGGAAGCCGTATTCCGAGAAGGCCTGTTCGAACATGTAGAAGGCCAGCACGCGGGACGAGCCCCAGGGTCCGCCATCGGTCATGATCGAGATCAGGTCGAAGGAGCGCAACGCGCCGATCACCGTCACCACCACGGCGATGAAGGTCGCCGGACGCAGCTGCGGCAGGATCACGTACCACAGCATCTTGACGCCCTTGGCATTGTCGAGCCGCGCGGCCTCGATCTGCTCGGGATCGACGGCGTTCAACCCGGTGAGATAGAGGATCATGCAATAGGCGGTCTGCGGCCAGAGGCCGGCGGCGATGATGCCGTAGGTCACGTAATCCTCATCCGCCAGAACCGCGATCGGCTCGATCCCGAACCAGCCCAGCGCGATGTTCATCAGACCGAAGTTGGGGTCGTAGAACCAGGCAAAGACCAGGCCCACGACGACCTGAGAGATCACGAAGGGGAAGAAGAACAGCGACTTGTAGATCCGGATGCCGCGCACCGTCTGGTTGAGGAACAGCGCCACGAAGAGCCCGCCCGGAATGGCCAGCATGTAGAGTACCAGCCAGATGACGTTGTTCTTGAGCGAGGTATAGAAGGCCTCGTCGTCCATCAGCTCGACATAGTTGTCGGTGCCGACCCAGGTGGCCTCGCCCAGACCGTCCCAGTCGTAGAACGAGATGTTCACCGACTGGAAGATCGGGATGATCACATACATCATGAACATGAAGATGCCCGGTGCCAGGAACAGCCACGGCGCAAGCCGTTGCTGGTTCTGCTTCCACCAGGGCTTTTGCACTGGTGGGTGGGTATCGGGAAGGGCGGGGGCGGTCATGGCAGTACCTCCGGACAACAGCGGTCCTGTCCCGGACCAGATCCGGGACCTCTTGCGAAACGTGTGGGGAAAGCCCCGATCCGGCGGATGCGCCGGACCGGGAACCGGGTCGGGTGAGAGGCCCCGGGTCAGGCCCGGGGCAGGCGGTCACCCTGTGGCGGCGTTACTTGTAGACCCGCGCGCGGACCTTCTCGAGCCGCTCGAGGATCGCGTCCAGCCGCTCGGGCTTGACCATGAACTCCTGGAAACCTTCCATGCCCGCCTTGGCCATCTCGGCCGGGTAGTCGCGGTCAAAGAACTGCGCGATGCCGCCTTCGGTCGAGCTCAGCATCTCGTAGCCAGCCTGCAGGAACTTGTCGTCGCCCACTTCCGAGTTCTTGTTGATCGGCAACTGACCGAGGGTCTTGTTGATCTCGGTCTGCACCTCGGCGCGCGCCAGGTAGGCCAGGAATTTCTTGGCGTCTTCCTTGTTCTTGGCATTGGCCGGGATGTGGATCGTGTCGGTCGGCGCTTCTTCGGCCAGCGGCACGTCGGGGTTGATCACCGGGAACTGGAAGAAGCCGATCTGGTCGTCGGTCAGGCCAGCGTCGCGCAGCGGAGCCACGGCAAAGTTGCCCATCACGTACATCGCCGCATCGCCCTGAACCATCGGAGCCAGCGCTTCCTGCCAGGAATAGGCCGCGTGGTTGTCGATGAAGAAACCGGCGTCGAGCAGCTCTTTCCAGTTGGCAAATGTCGCCTTCACCCGGTCGTCGGTCCAGGCCACTTCGCCCTTGCCCAGTGCCATGTGGAAATCATAGCCGTTGGTGCGCAGGTTGAGGTAGTCGAACACGCCGCCAGCGGTCCAGAGGTACTTGGTGCCGATGGTGATCGGGGTGATGCCGGCCTCTTTCAGCTTGGCACCGGCGGCCTTGAACTCGTCCCAGTTGGTGGGAACGGCCACGCCATGCTCTTCAAACAGGTCCTTCCGGTAGTACACGCCCCATTGGTAATAGGTATAGGGCACGCCCCAGATCTTGCCGTCGATGGTCATCGAACCGACCGAGGAGGCAAGCGTCTCCTTCAGGCCGTGCTCTTCCCAGACATCGTCAACCGGCTCGAACAGGCCGGCGTTGACGTAGGGCAGCATGCGGTTGCCGGCGTACCAGTTGGCCAGATCCGGCGAATCGGCGGTCAGGAAGTTGCGGATCGAGGTCTTGTAGCCTTCGTGATCGAACAGGTTCCAGGTGACCTTGACGTCGGGGTTCTCGGCCTCGAAGCCCTTGATCAGTGCCTCGAACGCCGCCTTGGGCGCGGGGTCAGACGTATCGGTGTTGATCACCAGCTCGCCCGCAAGCGCGGCCGAGGAAATCAGCGTGGACGCCGCCAGCGCCGCCGTCAGTTTCAATGTTTTGTAGAGCATATCTCTCCCTTTCTCCTCCACACAGCAAAATTCCCAAATAATGGAACAAATGTTTTGCATGTTGATCTTTTAGTCCCATACTGCTAAAAGAGTCAAGAATTACTTCAAAGGGCTCATCCCGGAGACAGGAGGCGGTCATTCCGATGAACAAGCAAGTCGCATCAGACGGCACCGTCGGCAAAGCCTTGGAATTGCTGGATATGGTCGTGGCCTTTGGCCGCTCGGTCCGGTTCTCCGAGGTGCTGGAGGTCAGCCCGTACCCCAAGGCGACGACTCACCGCCTGCTCCAGACCCTGACGAATCAAGGCATGCTGGCCTTCGATGACGAGCGGCACGTCTATGTCCCCGGCATGCGCCTGGTGCGCATCGCGCGGCACGCCTGGAACCAGTCGTCGCTGGCGCCCTTGGCGCTGCCCTTCATCCAGACGCTGGCGGCCGACGTGAACGAGACGGTGCACCTGGCGCAGATGGAGAACGGCCGCGTGGTCTTTATCGAAAAGACCACGCCCGAGACCGGCTTCAAGACCATGGCCACCCCGGGCCGCCGCTCGCCGGCGCATTGCACCGGGGTCGGCAAGGTGATGCTGGCCTTCATGGACCCGGACCGTCAGGCCGCGGCGCTGGCCTGTCAGAGCTACGAGAAGTTCACGCCCAACACCCACACCGGCCCCGAGACGCTGCTGCCCGAGTTGGCGCAGATCCGCGAGGACGGCGTGGCTTTTGACCGCGAGGAACACGAAGAGGGCATCATCTCGATCGCAGCCCCCATTCTGGGCGGCTCGAACCGGGTGATCGGATCGCTGTCCGTGGTGACATCGACATTTCGCATGTCACTGGAAGACATAGAGAAATTCCGGCCGGCCTTGCAAAGGACGGCGGCACAGATCGGGGGAGAGGCGGCCGTCTGGCCGTATCCGATCGCACAGTAACCACCAGCCAATTCCCGAGGGAGAGGAACCAGAATGTCAGGTGTCGCACTCAACAGTGCCGTCAAGCGGTATGGAGAGGTCCAGGTGATCCACGGTGTGGATTTGCAGATCGAGGATGGCGAGTTCTGCGTCTTCGTCGGCCCCTCGGGCTGTGGCAAGTCAACCCTGCTGCGGATGATCGCCGGGCTCGAGGAAACCTCCGACGGCCATATTTCCATCGGTGGCCGCGACGTGACCAAGGCCGACCCGGCCGAGCGGGGCGTCGCCATGGTGTTCCAGACCTACGCGCTTTATCCGCATATGTCGGTCGAGGAAAACATGGGCTTCGGCCTCAAGATGAACGGCGTCGACAAGGCGACGATCAAGTCCAAGGTCTCCGAGGCCAGCCGCATCCTCAAGCTTGACGATTACCTTGATCGCAAGCCCAAGGCCCTGTCCGGCGGTCAGCGCCAGAGGGTTGCCATCGGCCGTGCCATCGTGCGCGGCCCCGAGGTCTTTCTTTTCGACGAGCCGCTGTCGAACCTCGACGCCGAGCTGCGCGTCGACATGCGGGTCGAGATCGCGCGCCTGCACAAGGAAATCGGCGCCACGATGATCTATGTCACCCACGACCAGGTCGAAGCGATGACGCTGGCCGACAAGATCGTCGTGCTGCGCGCCGGCCATATCGAGCAGGTCGGCAGCCCGATGGACCTCTACCAGAACCCCGACAACAAGTTCGTCGCCGGCTTCATCGGCTCGCCCAGCATGAACTTCCTCTCGGCGCGGGTGACCGGGCAGGGGGTCGTGGTGCCGGGCCTCGACAACATGGCGGTGCCGGCCACGGTGGCCCTGCCGCCGGAGGGCAGCGAAGTGATCATCGGCGTGCGCCCGCAGCACCTCAAGGTGCGCGAAGCCGACAGCCCGGTGCGCATCGACATCCGCGAACGGCTGGGCGGGGTGGCCTATGACTACCTGATCTCGGCCAGCGGCGAGCGCATCATCGTCGAGACCCGCGGCGACGAGGCGATCCCCGAAGGCACCGGCGTCGCGGTCGAGTTCGACCCGGCGGATGCGATGTACTTCGACGCAAAGACCGAAGCGCGCCTGCGCTGACCGTCACAAGACCCGCAGGAAATGACGGCGCGCCCCACCGGGCGCGCCATTTTTGCTGGCCTGACGCGCGCGGATGTGCTGAAACCGAAACAGCGCAAACGGCGCGCAACGCCAAATCGACGGCGTTTCGAAAAGAACCGCGCGCAGACGGCCGATAAAACGAACTCAGCTCACGCAGAAGCGCGCCAATAGGGAGGCAGCCGAATGACCCATATCCTTGCCATCGATCAGGGCACCACATCGACCCGCGCCATGGTCTTTGATCAGGCGCTGGAGATCGTGGCCTCGGCGCAGGAAGAGTTCACCCAGCATTTCCCGCAGAGCGGCTGGGTCGAACATGACCCCGCCGATCTGTGGGAGACCACGCTGTCGACCTGTCGCAAGGCGATCGATCAGGCCGGCGAGATCGCCGCCATCGGCATCACCAACCAGCGCGAGACCACCGTGGTCTGGGACCGCGAGACCGGCAAGCCGGTCTACAACGCCATCGTCTGGCAGGACCGGCGCACCGCCGGGATGTGCAAGACGCTCAAGGCCGACGGCTTCGAAGACGTGTTGACCGCGCGCACCGGCCTGCTGCTTGATCCGTATTTCTCGGGCACCAAGCTCGCCTGGATCCTCGACAACGTCGAAGGTGCCCGCGACCGGGCCGAGGCCGGCGGGCTGCTTTTCGGCACCGTCGACAGCTGGCTGGTCTGGAACCTGACCGGCGGGCGCGCCCATGTGACCGATGCCACCAATGCCGCGCGCACCATGCTCTATGACATCCACAAGGGCCGCTGGTCGCAGACCATCTGCGACAAGCTGAACATCCCCGCCGCGATGCTGCCAGAGGTCAGGGATTGCGCCGCCGAGTTCGGCGAGACCGATCTGCTGGGCGGGACGATCCCGATCCTGGGCATTGCCGGCGACCAGCAGGCGGCGACGGTGGGCCAGGCCTGTTTCAAGCCCGGCATGATGAAATCCACCTATGGCACCGGCTGCTTTGCGCTGCTCAATACCGGCGAGACGCCGGTGACATCGAACAACCGGCTGCTGACGACGATTGCCTACCAGCTCGACGGCAAGCCGACCTATGCGCTCGAAGGCTCGATCTTCATCGCCGGCGCGGTGGTGCAATGGCTGCGCGACGGGCTGAAGATCATCGAGAGCGCCGGCGAGACGCAAGCGCTGGCCGAGGCCGCCGATCCCGGGCAGGAGCTGACCCTGGTGCCGGCCTTCACCGGGCTGGGCGCGCCCTACTGGAAGCCCGACTGCCGCGGCGCGATTTTCGGGCTGACCCGCGGCTCCGGCCCGGCGGAATTTGCCCGCGCGGCGCTGGAAAGCGTGGGATTCCAGACCCGCGACCTGCTCGAGGCGATGACCGCCGATTGGGACGGCGCCGACGACACCGCGCTGCGGGTCGACGGCGGGATGAGCGCCTCGCCCTTTGCCATGCAGTTCCTCTCGGACATCCTCGGCGCGCCGGTGGAACGGCCCAAGGTGCTGGAAACCACCGCCATGGGCGCCGCCTGGCTGGCCGGCCACAAGGCGGGCCTGCTGCCGGGCATGGAAGAGTTTGCGGCCTCTTGGGAATGCGACGCGCGGTTCGACCCGGCAATGGCCGAGGAAACCCGCGCGGCCCGCTACGACACCTGGCGCAAGGCGGTCACGGCCACCATCGGCATGGTGTCCTGAGACCGGGGCGGCGTCTGCACCGGCGGGGCCGGGCGCCGACCCCGCCGCAGAAGCCGCCAGCGCATCAGCACGCCGCCCAGCGACATGACGATGTAGAACGACTGGATCAGGGCGGCGCTCAGGTTGAAATCCACCGCCAGGCTGCAGAGCACGCAGCTGGCGGCGGTCAGGACCAGGCCGAAATAGGCCGGGCTGCGGCTGTCGAGCGCCCCGGTGCAGAGGCAGAAGAAGCCGCCGACATAAAGCAGGACCCCGATCAGGCCGATGGTGCGGAATATCGTCTCGTAATCGCCGAATGTGTCAATGTAAGTAACCATGATACCCTCAAGTGGCCCTGAAAATGCTAGCCATGTCTGAAATGGGTGGACTCACCGGGCCAATAGCCGGATGCGCCACTTTATGAGGGCAGGCGGCCGCAACGGGTGAGCCAAAACACATCCGGCGCCATTTTCACTGCGGATTGACGATATTTTACCTGTGGCGGGCGGGCGGCGCGGCTCAGGCCAGCAGCGCCAGCGGCGCTTCCAGCCCGTCCTTGATCGCGGCCAGAAGCTGCGCCCCGAGCGCGCCGTCGATCACCCGGTGATCGACCGAGAGCGTCACCGACATCACGGTCGCCACGCCCAGCGAGCCATCCTCGGTGACCACCGGTTTCTTGAGGCCGGCACCGACCGCGAGGATGGCGCCATGCGGCGGGTTGATCACCGCATCGAAATTCTCGATGCCGAACATCCCGAGGTTGGAGATGGCAAAGCTGCCGCCCTGGTATTCCTGCGGGCTGAGCTTGCGGTCGCGGGCGCGGGCGGCGAGGTCCTTCATCTCGGTCGAGAGCGCCGAGAGCGATTTCTGATGGGCATCACGCAGCACCGGGGTGAAAAGCCCGCCTTCGATGGCGACCGCCACTGCGACATCCGAGGGCGTGAGGCGCAGGATGCGGTCGCCGGCCCAGACCGCATTGGCGTCGGGCACCTGCTGCAGGGCGGCGGCGCAGGCCTTGATGATGAAGTCGTTGACCGAGAGCTTGATGCCGCGCGGCTCGAGCTGGCGGTTGATGTCGGCGCGCAGGGCCAGCAGTGCATCGAGGTGGATGTCGCGGCGCAGGTAGAAATGCGGGATCTGCTGCTTGGCCTCGGTGAGCCGTGCGGCAATGGTCTTGCGCATGCCGTCGAGCGGCACTTCCTGGTATTCGCGGTCGCCATAAAGCGCCGCGACCTGATCGGCGCTGGCGGATTTGGCTTGGGGTCTGGCCTCTGTCGGGGCCTCTTCCGCCCTTGCGGGCGTCTTCGGCGCGGTGGTTGTCGCTGTCGCGCCTTCGACATCGGCCTTGACGATGCGGCCACGCGGGCCGGAGCCCTTGATCTGCGCCAGGTCGAGCCCCTTGTCGGCGGCAATGCGGCGGGCCAGCGGCGAGGCGAAGATGCGGTCGCCTTTGGGCGTTTGGCTCTGCGTCGGGGCGGGTGTTTCGGCGGCTTTTTCGGGCTCAGGTTCAGCCTTGGCGGGCGGGGCCTCCGGTGTCGCGGCCTCGATGTCCTCGGCGCTTTCGCCTTCGTCCAGCAGCACGGCAATGGGGGTGTTGACCTTGACGCCCTGGGTGCCGTCGGCGACCAGCAGCTTGCCGATCACGCCCTCATCGACCGCCTCGAATTCCATCGTCGCCTTGTCGGTCTCGATCTCGGCCAGCAGGTCGCCCGAGGCCACGCTGTCGCCTTCCTTGACCAGCCATTTCGCCAGCGTGCCTTCTTCCATCGTCGGGCTGAGGGCGGGCATCAGGATCTCGGTGGGCATGGTGTCGTCTCCGGACATGGCACTGGGCGCTGGGGGCCAGGGGCGGAGCGAGGGGCCAGCCCCTCGCGCTCCCCGCGGTATTTTCAAACAGAAGAAGGGATCAGGGTGATGGTGTCAAAGGGCGGTTTCGGTCTCTGGCCGCGGGCGAGCTGGGTGATGGCGGTCTCGATCTTTTGCTTGTGGCCGGCCATCCAGACATAGGCGTCCTGGTGGCTGGGGCGGCCGACGATGCGGGTATCAGCGGCAAGTCTCTCGGGGACCAGGGCCGCGACCTCCTGGCCGTCGACCAGGTGGGTGACCCGGTAGCACTCCGTCTCGATATCGCGGCCGTGGACCTCCATCAGCGGTATGTCACCTTTTTCACCGCCTCGATCACCTCTGCGGTCGAGGTCAGCGCGTGTTTTTCCAGGTTGGCGGCATAGGGCATGGGCACGTCCTTGCCGGTGCAATTGATCACCGGGGCGTCGAGCCAGTCGAAGGCCTGTTCCATCAAGAGCGCCGAGATCTGGTTGCCGATCGAGCCGCGCGGGAAACCCTCTTCGACGGTGACGCAGCGGTTGGTCTTCTTGACGCTGTCGAGGATCGCCTCGGTGTCCAGAGGGCGCAGGGTGCGCAGATCGAGCACCTCGGCGTCGATCCCCTCTTTGGCAAGTTTGTCAGCGGCTTCCAGGGCGTAGCTCATGCCGATGCCGAAGCTGACGATGGTGACGTCTGAGCCCTCGCGCCAGGTGCGGGCCTTGCCGAAGGGGACGGTGAAGTCCTCCATCACCGGGACATCGAAGCTCTTGCCGTAGAGGATCTCGTTTTCGAGGAAGATCACCGGGTTGGGGTCGCGTATCGCGGATTTGAGCAGGCCTTTGGCGTCGCTCGCCGAATAGGGCATCGCCACTTTCAGCCCGGGGATATGGGCGAACCAGGCGGCAAAGTCCTGGCTGTGCTGGGCGGCAACGCGGGCGGCGGCGCCGTTGGGGCCGCGGAAGACCATCGGCGCGCCCATCTGGCCGCCGGACATGTAGAGCGTCTTGGCGGCCGAATTGACGATCTGGTCCATCGCCTGCATGGCGAAGTTGAAGGTCATGAACTCGACGATGGGTTTGAGCCCGCCAAAGGCTGCGCCGACGGCAAGGCCGGTGAAGCCGTGTTCGGTGATCGGGGTGTCGATGATGCGCTTGGGGCCGAACTCGTCGAGCAGGCCCTGGCTGATCTTGTAGGCGCCCTGGTATTCGCCGACCTCTTCGCCCATCAGGAAGACATCACCATCGGCGCGCATTTCCTCGGCCATGGCGTCGCGCAGCGCCTCTCGGACGGTCTGTTGCCGGACCTCGGTGCCGTCCGGCCAGTCGGGGTCGCGGTTCGGACGTGATCCGGGAGGGGCTCCCCGGTCCTCGTCTTCACTGCGGGCCTGGGCGGGAGGCCCCGGCTCGGGGGCCGGGGCGGCGTCGGACTTGGGCGCCTCGGTCTCGATGTCTTCGGCGCTTTCACCGTCTTCGACCAGCACGGCGATCGGCGTGTTGACCTTGACGCCCGAGGTGCCCTCGGCGACCAGCAGCTTGCCCACCGTGCCTTCGTCGACGGCTTCGAATTCCATCGTCGCCTTGTCGGTCTCGATCTCGGCGATGATGTCACCAGAGGCGACGGTGTCGCCCTCCTTGACCAGCCATTTCGCCAGGGTGCCTTCCTCCATGGTGGGGGACAGCGCGGGCATGAGAATCTCTGTCGCCATCATGCACCCCCATCGGCGGCTGGGGTGAGGAAACCCACGATATTGCCCTGGCCGTCCTCGACATAGGCGGCGCGACCGACGCCGGGGAAATCGGTGGGCGGCAGCGCCTCGGCGCCACCGTTTTCCAGCGCCCAGCCGTAGCGCTCGTCGCAATCCGCGACCTCGAAGGTCAGGGTGCATCCGCGCACCGGCGCGCCGGCCTCCGGCGTATCGCCCATGCGCTTCATCAGACCGCCGGTCAGGGGACTTTCGATGCCGGGGCCGGAGATCAGGAAATATTCCATCTCCTCGAATCCCGGCATGGCGTCGAAGCTCCAGCCGAAGAGGCCGGAGTAGAACTCTCTTGCGGCCGCGGTATCGCTGGCATGTATCTCGAAATGCGGCATCATTCGGCCTCCGCGTAGATGTCAGTCCAAAGCTCGTCGAGCGCCGGTTCGGGGCTTTCGCGGGCAAACTCGGCGGATTCGTTGACCACCTTCTTGATCTCCTTGTCGATCGCCTTGAGGTCTTCTTCGCTGGCGTGCTTGCCATCGAGCAGCAGGGCGCGGACATGTTCGATCGGGTCGCGCTCTTCGCGCATCTTCTGCACCTCTTCGCGGGTGCGGTACTTGGCCGGGTCCGACATCGAGTGGCCGCGGTAGCGGTAGGTCTTGACCTCGAGGATATAGGGCCCCTTGCCGGCGCGGCAGTGGCCCACGGCCTTTTCGCCGGCCTCCTTGACCGCCAGAACATCCATGCCGTCGACCACCTCTCCGGGGATGCCGAAGGCCTCGCCGCGGGTGTGCAGATCGGGGGTCGAGGTCGAGCGTTGCTGCGCGGTGCCCATGGCGTACTGGTTGTTTTCAATGACAAAGATCACCGGCAGCGCCCAGAGCGCGGCCATGTTGAAGGTCTCGTAGACCTGGCCCTGGTTGGCGGCGCCATCGCCGAAATAGGTGAAGGTGACCCGGCCGTTTTCCTTGTAGCGGTCGGCAAAGGCGAGACCGGCGCCGATCGGCACCTGGGCGCCGACGATGCCGTGGCCACCGTAGAAATGCTTCTCTTTCGAGAACATGTGCATCGAGCCGCCCTTGCCCTTGGAATAGCCGCCCTCGCGTCCCGTCAGTTCGGCCATGACGCCGTTCGGGTCCATGCCGCAGGCCAGCATGTGGCCATGGTCGCGGTAGGAGGTGATCCGCTTGTCACCTTCCTCGGCTGCGGCTTCGAGGCCGACAACCACCGCTTCCTGGCCGATGTAGAGGTGGCAGAAGCCGCCGATCAGCCCCATGCCGTAGAGCTGTCCGGCCTTTTCCTCGAACCGCCGGATCAGCAGCATGTCGCGGTAGTACCGGGTCAATTCGTCCTTGGAAATGTTGGGTTTTTTCGTCGCTCTGCGCGCGGCCATACGGCGCCCTCCCGGTGGCGGATGGTTTAGTGTTAAACTATAGCCTAACCATGCGAGGCGGGGGTGAAAAGGGGGCATCCTCGCTGCAGTTGCAAAGGCGCTGCGCGGCAGAGGGATCAGCGGATGACGATTTCGTCGCTGCGGATCAGGCCCAGAACCTCGCGCGCCTGCTGGTCGAGCAGGTCCAGATCGAGGTATTCGTCGGACAACCGCCGGGTGAGGTTTTCCATCTCGGCCAGCTCGGCGCGCAGGCTGTCGCGCTCGGCCTCGAGCCGGGCGGCATTGTCGAGTATTTCCGCCCGCCGGAACAAGCCGTAATCCCCTTGCACGGCGGCAAAGGTGAAATAGGCCCCCAGCGTGAACGCCATGGCGAAAACGCTTAACGGGACGATGTTCCGGCGGGTCGGATTGCTGCTCATGGTCTGCCTCAATGCATCTCTGACGGATGCTGTGCAGGGACTATGGCACAGGTGATTCGCCATGTGAATCCCATTTGCGAAGTCTACCGTGAATTCTGTGATGTTTTGGCCGAGGGCATCGGAATGATTTGCCAGATGCAACTTCTGCGGTATCACTGCTCCATGGGTTTTCGCGTGTTTCTCCTGCTGGCCGTGCTGGCGCTTGCGGCTTGTGGTCCGCGGGGTGTGCTGCAGCTGGTGCGCGGTACGGATGTGGGCGTGGTGCAGCCGATCTTCGTCGCCTCGAACCGGGCGCTGCGGCACGAGGGCGGGGTACAATTCTCCGGCCGGCGGGGCGATGCGCTGCATTTCGCGCGGCTCGACGTCTCGGTGCCGCCGGCGCATCGCGATGGCAAGGTCGAACGCGCGGCGCCCGGTGTCGCGCCCGATCCGGGGCGGCATTTCGTGCTGTCGGGCGCCTATGCCTATCCGACGCTCGGCGCGTTTGTCCGCGGTGTGGCACAGGCGCCGGCGGTGCGCGACGAGGTCTTTGTCTACGTCCACGGCTACAACACCAACAATGCCGAGGCCGCCTATCGGCTGGCGCAGATGGCGCATGATTTCGATGCCGACGTGCCGGTGATCTCGTTTTCCTGGCCTTCGGGGGCCGATCCGCGCGGCTATGTCTATGACCGTGACAGCGTGATCCATTCGCGCGATGCGCTGGAAGAGTTGCTGGCGGCGCTGACCCGGGAGACGCAGGTCTATCTGGTGGCGCATTCCATGGGGTCGCAGCTGGTGATGGAGACCCTGCGGCAGATCTCGATTGCCGGGAACATGCGGGTGCTGCGGCGGGTGAGCGGGGTGACGCTGATTTCGCCGGATATCGATCCGGATGTCTTTGCCGCACAGGCGCGGCGGATCAGGCCGTTTCCGCAGCCCTTCATCCTGATGACCTCGACCCGGGACACGATCCTCGATCTGGCCGCCTGGGTCGCCGGGCGGCCGCGGCGGCTGGGCGAGATCACCTCGGCGGATGATCTGGACGGGCTGCCGGTGATCGTGGTGGACCTGAGCGATTACGCCGAGACCGGGGCGACGGGGCATGACACGGCGTTCACGGCGCCGCGGGCGATCGAGTTCTTCCGGACGTTTCACGGGGTGCGGTGAAGGCGCGGAACAAGGCCGCAGGCCGCCGCGCCATCGCCGGGCCGCACCTATGGCCCGGCGATTGGGTGACGTGAGCGCGTCGCTCGTTTAAAGCGCGCCAGTGGCTGGGATAAAGCGCGCCGAACGAGTGTTGCATCGCCGTGCCGCGGCCCGTCGACGGCGCGGCTTGGTGCTTGAATGACAAAGGGCGGCCCGGAAGGACCGCCCTGTCTCACGCAATGGCCAAGCTTCAGCCGGCTTTCGACGCCTGGTAGATCGAGTCGATCGCGTCGCCGAGCATGGCGTTGAATTCCTCGTCGCTCTGCTGCGCCGAGAGGCCCTCGGTCAACCCGCGCGAGAAGCTGGCGATCAGACCCTCGTTGCGCGCCAGAAGCGCGTTGGCCTCGTCACGGGAATACCCGCCGGACAGCGCCACGACCCGCATCACCTTGGGATGGTCGATCAGCGGCTTGAAGAAATTGTCCTCGCTGGGCAGCGACAGCTTGAGCATCACCTGCTCGCCCTCGGGCAGGGCGTCGAGATGCTTGAGGATCTGCTCGCGCAGGATGGCCTCGGCCTCGGCCTTGTCGTCGATGGTAATCGTCACTTCCGGCTCGAGGATCGGCATCAGGCCCGCGGCCTTGATCTGCCGGCCGACCTCGAACTGCTGCGCCACGATGGCGTCGATGCCGGCGGCATTGGCCGCGTCGATCACCGAGCGCATCTTGGTGCCGTAGATGCCCTTGCCCTTGGCCCGCGCGCAGAGCGCGTCGAGACCCGGGATCGCCTTCATCAGCTTGACGCCGTCGGAGGGTTCGCAAAGACCTTTGTCGACCTTCAGGAACGGCACGACGCTGCATGTCTCCCAAAGGTATTCGGCCGTCGGGGTGCCGTCGATATCGGCGTCCATGGTGCGTTCGAACAGGATTGCGCCGATCACCTTGTCACCGGAAAACGCCGGCGACTTGATGATCCGGGCACGCATCTCGTGAATCAGGCCGTACATCTCCTCGTCGCCGGAATAGGCGTCTTCCTCGATGCCGTAGAGACGCAGCGCCTTGGGGGTCGAGCCGCCCGACTGGTCGAGTGCTGCGATAAAGCCGTCTTTGTTGGCCATCTGCTTGGCCATAGCGTCGTTGCTCATGGAAATGTCCGTCCCGAAAGTTGTTCACCGGGGCGTGAACGCCCCATGTATCGCAGTGGTAAGCGAGGGGGCGGAGGCTTGCAACGTGAAGGGCGTCTTGATGGCGCTAACATACCAGTTTCTTGCCGATATCGGCGGAGTGGCCTGTCCTGCCGGGGGGCGGGGCGGGGATTTTGTCAGGGCCCCGGAAGCTGCGGAAGACCCGGGCCGGGGCCCGGATCTTCGCGATGTGTCGATCAGCTCAGCCGAGAGCCGCGACGCCGGGCAGGGTCTTGCCTTCCATCCATTCGAGAAAGGCACCGCCGGCGGTTGAGATATAGGTGAAATCCTCTGCCGCCCCTGCCTTGTTGAGCGCCGCCACCGTGTCGCCGCCACCGGCGACCGAGATCAGCTTGCCGGCCTTGGACAGTTCGGCCGCCTGTTTCGCGGCGGCATTGGTGGCGCGGTCGAAAGGCTCGATCTCGAAGGCACCCATCGGGCCGTTCCAGATCAGCGTCTTGGCGCCTTCCAGCACCTCGGCCACCTTCTTGACCGTCTCGGGGCCGGCGTCGAGGATCATCGCGTCGGCGGGGCAGGCGTCGGCGGATACGGTCTCGTTGGCGGCACCGGCCTTGAACTCGCGCGCCACCACCACGTCGACCGGCAGCAGGATCTGGCATCCGGCGGCCTCGGCCTTTTTCAGGATCTCGCGGGCGGTGTCGGTCATGTCATGTTCGGCCAGCGATTTGCCGACATCGATGCCCTGGGCGGCGAGGAAAGTATTGGCCATGCCGCCGCCGATCACCAGGTGATCGACCTTGCTGACCAGGTTGCCCAGAAGGTCGAGCTTGCTGGAGACCTTGGCACCGCCGACCACGGCCACGACCGGGCGTTCGGGATTGCCCAGCGCCTTTTCCAGCGCCGAAAGCTCGGCCTCCATCAGCCGGCCGGCACAGGCTGGCAGCAGCCGCGCGACTCCCTCGGTCGAGGCATGCGCCCGGTGCGCGGCCGAAAAGGCGTCGTTGCAATAGACATCGCCAAGCGAGGCGAGGAATTGCGCCATCTTGGGGTCGTTCTTTTCCTCCATCTCGGAAAAGCGGGTGTTTTCCACCAGCACCACCGACCCGGCCTCGAGGCTGTCGAGCGCCTCGCGCGAGGGGCGTTCGATGAAGATCACGTTGCGGCCCAAGGCGCTTTCCAGCGCCGGAACCACCTGGCTCAGGCTCATTTCGGGGACGTGTTTGCCCTTGGGCCGGCCGAAATGCGCCAGCATCACCGGGGTGCCGCCCTTGGCGAGGATGTCCCGGATCGTCGGGACGATGCGTTGAATGCGGGTGTCGTCGGACACTTTGCCGTTATCCATCGGCACGTTGATGTCGACGCGCGTCAGCACGATCTTGCCATCAAGGTCCATGTCATCGAGTGTTTTCCAGCCCATGTCGCCGTTCCTTGCCTAGGGTTCAGGTTGCGCACTGTTTGGCCGCTAACGGCGCGGGGGTCAATCGCGTGCTTGCCGAGGGGGCCGTGGCAAATTAGGTATCGTGCCAATTGTATTGAGAGGAGGCCCCCATGGCCGAGATCAAGGATCCCGAAAACACCATCCTGATGGAGCTCAAGGGTGGCACCGTCACCATCGAGCTGCTGCCCGACGTGGCACCGAAACATGCCGAGCGCATGAAGGAACTGGCGCGCGAAGGCCAGTACGACAATGTTGCCTTTCACCGGGTGATCGACGGTTTCATGGCGCAGACCGGCGACGTGCAGCACGGCGACATGGAAGACGGCTTCAACATCCGCATGGCGGGCACCGGCAGCTCCGACAAGCCCGACCTGCCGGCCGAATTCTCCAAGCTGCCGCATGACCGCGGCACCCTGGGCGCCGCGCGTTCGCAGAACCCGAATTCCGCCAATTCGCAGTTCTTCATCAACTTCAAGGACAACCACTTCCTCAATGGTCAGTACACGGTCTATGGCCGGGTGATCTCGGGGATGGAACATGTCGATGCCATCACCCGCGGCGAGCCGCCTGCGGAGCCCGATCGGATGATCTCGGTCAAGGTGGCCGCCGATGCATAAGCTGGCCCTTGCCTTTACCGTGATGGCCGGGCCTGCGCTGGCGACCGGTCTCGAGATCGAGGTTTCCGGCACCGCCAATGGCACCGTGACCATCGACCTCTTCGAGGAGATCGCGCCGAAACACGTGGCACAGATCACCGAACTGGCCGAGGCCGGCGCCTATGACGGCGTGGTCTTTCACCGGGTGATCGACGGCTTCATGGCGCAGACCGGCGACGTGCAGTTCGGCAACATGCAGAGCGACGGCTTCTCGATGCAGATGGCCGGGCGCGGTGGATCGGACAAGCCGGACCTGCCGGCCGAGTTCTCCGACAAGGCCTTCGAGCGCGGTGTCGTCGGCATGGCGCGGTCGCAGAACCCGAACTCCGCCAACTCGCAGTTCTTCATCATGTTCGAGCCCGGGTATTTCTTGAACGGGCAATACACCGTTGTCGGTGAAGTGACCGGCGGCATGGACGTCGTCGACGCCATCAAGCGCGGCACCGGCCCGAACGGCGCGGTGGTCGGCGAGGCTGACGTGATGAAAACGGTGACCGTGACCGAGTGATAATGTGCCGAGGCCCCGGGGGTGGTCCGGGGCCTTGCGCTCTGACATATTGCGCTTGCGCGACGCCGTCCCGGACTTGATCCGGGACCTCCACGCTGGCCAATTGCGCCACGCCGTCCCGGACCTGATCCGGGACCTCCACATTCGGCAAAAGCACGCTGACCATGAGGTCCCGGATCAAGTCCAAGAAGCGAGACGCTGACGTCGGCGTTATGCAAGAGGTCCCGGATCAAGTCCGGGACGCGAGGCACTGACGTCGGCGTTACGCAAGAGGTCCCGGACCAAGTCCGGGACGCGAGGCGCTGACATCGACGTTGCGCAGGAGGTCCCGGATCAAGTCCGGGAGGCGAGGCGCTGACATCGACGTTGCGCAAGAGGTCCCGGATCAAGTCCGGGACGTGGGGCGCTGACATCGACGTTGCGCAGGTGGTCCCGGATCAAGTCCGGGACGGCGGAGCCCACAATACTCCACGCACGCCCGATCAAACCCGCGTGCACAGGGCTAGGCAACGGCCCCCTACACGGCGCATCCTGTGGAAAAGGGGAGGCATCATGACACTCAGAACCACCTTGCTGGCCGTGATGGTCGCGGCTACCGCCACTCTGGCCGGCGCCGACCCGCGCAGCTGGTCGCATGAATGGCCCGACACCGACTTCACCAAGACCAGCGTCACGAACTGGGGCGAGATTCTCTCCGGTGGCCCGCCCAAGGACGGTATTCCGGCGCTCGACGGCCCGGGCTTCATTCCCGCTGCCCGCGAAACCCGCATCGGCGCGCGCGAGCCTGTCATTACCGTCGAGATCAAGGGCACCAAGCCCAGGGCCTATCCGATCCGCTATCTCACATGGCATGAGATCGTGAACGACACCGTGGCCGGCGTGCCGATCGCCGTCACCTTCTGCCCGCTCTGCAATTCCGGCATCACCTTCGACCGGCGCACGCGCCACGGCGTGCTCAGTTTCGGCGTCTCGGGCAAGCTGCGCAATTCCGACATGGTGATGTACGACCGCCAGACCGAGAGCTGGTGGCAGCAGGCGCTGGGAGAGGCGATTGTCGGCGATCTGACCGGCACCACGCTCAAGACACTGCCGACCTGGATGGAGAGCTGGGCGCAGTTCAAGGCGCGCAACCCCGACGGGCTGGTGATGGACCAGCCGGCCTGGTCGCGCAGCTACGGCAGCAATCCTTACCGCAATTACGACAGCTCGAAGCGGCCGTTCCTCTATTCGGGCGAAATGCCGCCGCATGGCGTGCCGCCCCTGATGCGCGTGGTGCGGGTCGGCGACCGGGCCTGGCCGCTGTCACGCTTCGAGGGCCAGCGCGAGATCACCGAGGCCGGCGTCACTCTGACCTGGAGCGAAGGTCAGGCCTCGGCGCTTGATACCGGCAACATCAACCAGGGCCGTGAGGTCGGCAATATCCGGGTGCGTGATGGCAACGGCCGGGACGTGGCGCATGATCTGATGTTTGCCTTTGCCTTCCATGCCTTCTGGCCTGACGGTCGCTGGATGCTGGGGCGCTGACCAGCGGGGGAAAGCCGGCCTGAATGGCCCCCGAGCAAAGGCCTGCCAATGCGCCAACCCAGGGTTGAAATGTGCCCCGTCCGATGGCATATCACCGGGCGAGGGGACGACCCCTCGATTTCGGATCACAGCCGGGACGGCCCGGCACCCTCCATGAGGTTGCCATGCGCTCTCCGCTTGACCGTCTGCGCCACGCGCTCAGCTTTGAAATCATCGCCCTTCTGATCGTCGTCCCGCTGGGGGCGCTGATCTTCGGCTTTCCTCTCCACGATATCGGCGTGGTGGGCGTGGTCGGTGCCACCATCGCCACGCTGTGGAACATGGCCTACAACTGGCTTTTCGACCTGGTGCTGAAGCGCCGCTGCGGCACCACGCTCAAGACCCCGCGCCAGCGGGTGTTTCACGCGGTGCTTTTCGAGGCCGGGCTGCTGCTGATGCTGCTGCCCTTCATCGCCTGGTACCTCGGCATCTCGCTCTGGGCAGCACTGGTGATGGATATCTCTTTTGCCGGCTTCTACCTGGTCTATGCGCTGGTCTTCAACTGGCTCTACGACTGGGTGTTTCCGCTGCCGGAATGGGCGCAGCAGCAAGCTACCGAGTGACCGCCGGGGCAGGGCGCCGGGCTCAGCCCGAGCAGCTTGCCCCGCCCAGTACGCAGAACTTGGCGCAATGGGGGTGGTTCAGTGCCACCGGGCGCTCGGCCTCGGCCAGGGTTTCGCCCAGCTCGAACTCGGGGTCATAGGGCAGCAGCGTGCAGGCCAGCACCGCAAGACGCCCGGCGCCCTTGCGTTTCACCACCATGCGGGACGAGGCGCACATGACATCCTCGGGCCGCTTGCCGAGGATGTCCCAGCAGGCGGTGGTGATTTCCGGCACTTCGACCTTCACGTCCATCTCGGGGAACAGCACGGTCTCGGCCGGGTTGTCCGCGTCGATGGCAAAGCCTTCCTCGGCGAAGAGCCGGCCAAAGCCCTCACGCGCCTCGGCCTCGTTCTCGGCCCAGATGATCCGGCCGGCCACCGCCATACGCACGCCGGCGTCGCGCAGCCAGCGCATGCCGTCGAGCGTTACCGCATGGCTGCCTTCACCGCGCTCGGCGTCGTGATGCACCCGGCTCCAGTGATCTAGCGAGACCCGGAAGGTCAGCTTGTCGCCATATTCCTTCTGCAGCTCGACGATTCCGGCCTGCACCCGCTTGCGCATCATCGGCCGCATGGCATTGGTCAGGATCAGCACCTCGTAGCCCCGCTCCAGCGCCGCGCGGGTCATGCCGATCATTTCAGGGTTCATGAAGGGCTCGCCGCCGGTAAAGCCGATCTCGCGCACGCCCCAGCGCCGCGCCTCCAGCTCGTCGAGATAGCGCACCACCTCGGCCTCGGTGATATAGACCAGCGCATCGTTGCTGGGCGAACTGGCGATATAACAATTCGCGCATTCGATGTTGCAGAGCGTCCCGGTGTTGAACCACAGCGTCTGCGGATCGCTGAGTGCGACGGTTGCGCGCGGCTCGCCCTTGGCGGTGAGCTTGGGGTCGATGAACTTGCCCGCATTGGCATCGGAAAGCGTTTGATCTTTCATGAGCTTGTCGCATATCTCCGGTTTCTCTTCCGGGGTAACCGCCGGGCGAAACGTTGCCAATGGTCAACACCGGGCCTGACGCCATTGTGAAGCCTGAAATGCGTGTTAGACTTTTGCCGAGCAACCGGGTAGTGAGGCACCGAGGTCGTTAAGTTAGCGCTAACGGCGCAACGGCGAATTGTGATGCTGGCTCTGAAAGAGCCAAAGAAAGCAAAAGGATAGCCTATGGTTTCACGAGTCATCCCAGTGGACCCGTTTGATCTGGTTGTGTTCGGCGGCACCGGCGATCTTGCCCGCCGCAAGATTCTCCCCGGGCTGTTTCGCAGGTTCTGCGCCGGCCAGATGCCCGCCGAGGCCCAGATCATCGCCGCCGCCCGGTCGGAGATGGACGCCGAGGGCTATCGCAAGATGGTGCGCGACGCGATCAACGAGTTCGACGGCCAACGCCCCGACGAATGCCCTGAGCTCGAGAATTTTCTGAGCCGGCTGAACTATGTCCAGGTCGATGCCCAGGGCGACGGCGGCTGGCAGGAACTGAAAGAGATGCTGCGCAAGGACACCGTCAAGGCGTTCTACTTCTCGGTCGCGCCGTCGCTCTTTGGTGACATCGCCGAACGGCTCAAGAACAAGGGCCTGGCCAAGCGTGACGCACGCATCGTGGTGGAAAAACCCTTCGGTCGTGACCTTGCCTCGGCGCAGGCGCTCAACAAGTCGCTGGCGGCCTATTTCAACGAGGATCAGATCTACCGGATCGACCATTATCTGGGCAAGGAAACCGTCCAGAACCTGATGGCGGTGCGCTTCGGCAACATGCTGTTCGAGCCGCTGTGGAACAGCCAGTACATCGATCACATCCAGATCACCGTGGCCGAGACCGTCGGCGTCGGAGGCCGTGGCGGCTATTATGACAAGTCGGGCGCGATGCGCGACATGGTGCAGAACCACCTGATGCAGCTGCTCTGCCTGATCGCCATGGAGCCGCCCTCGCGCTTCGAGCCGGGTGCCGTGCGCGACGAAAAGCTCAAGGTCATCCGTGCCCTCGAGCCGGTCGAGCCGCATCACATCGCCCGCGGCCAGTATGACGCCGGCGCCGGTGAGGCCGGGTACCGCGAGCACGCCGAAGACCCGCGCTCGCGCACCGAGAGCTTCATCGCGCTCAAGTGCCATATCTCGAACTGGCGCTGGGCCGGCACGCCGATCTATCTGCGCACCGGCAAGCGGCTGAAGGCGCGCACCAGCGAAATCGCCGTGGTGTTCAAGGAAACCCCGCATTCGATCTTTGACGAGGACGCCGGCCGTCACCGCAACATCCTGACCATCCGCCTGCAGCCGAACGAAGGCATGGAACTGGGCGTGACGATCAAGGAACCGGGGCCGGGGGGCATGCGTCTTGTCGATGTGCCGCTCGACATGTCCTTCTCCGATGCGCTGGGTCCCGACGCCGACGAGGTGCCGGATGCCTATGAACGCCTGATCATGGATGTGATCCGTGGCAACCAGACGCTCTTCATGCGCGGTGACGAGGTCGAGGCCGCCTGGGCCTGGACCGATCCGATCATCCAGGGCTGGGAAACCCGCAACGAGGTGCCCAAGCTCTATGACCCGATGTCCTCGGGGCCCGAGGATGCGCTGATGCTGATGCACCGCGACGGCCGCAAATGGCGGGAAATCAAGGCCTGACTTCCCGCGGCTTCCCTCAATCAAAAAGGTCACGTCATGGAATTCATCGACTATCCTGACCGCGAAATGTTGGTGATCGATGTCGCCAACAAGCTGGCCGGCGAATTGCGCGCCGCGCTGGAGCACGAGGACCGCGTGCTGATGGCGGTGCCCGGTGGCACCACGCCCGGCCCGATCTTCGACGATCTCTGTGCTGCCGATCTCGACTGGAGCCGGGTCGACGTCATGCTCTCGGACGAGCGCTGGGTGCCGGAGGACAGCGAGCGGTCGAACACCCGCCTGCTGCGCGAGCGGCTGCTGGTCGAGCGGGCTGCGGCGGCGCGGCTTGTGCCGCTCTATCTGCCGGGCAAGACCCCCGAGGACCGTCTGGCCGAGCTCGAGGCCGACATTGCCCCGCGGCTGCCGATCCAGGTGCTTCTGCTGGGCATGGGCGCCGACATGCACACCGCCTCGCTCTTTCCCGGTGCCGACCAGCTGGCCGAGGCGCTCGATCCCAGAGCGCCGGCGCTGATGGCAATGCGCGCCCCCGGCGCGCCCGAGCCGCGGATTACCCTGACCGCGCAGGCGCTGGACGGCGCGATGTCCAAGCACATCGTCATCTTCGGCGAGGACAAGCGCGAGGCGCTGGAACGCGCCCGTCATCTCAAGCCCGCCGAGGCGCCTGTGGCCGCCGTGCTGTCGCAGGCCATGGTGCACTGGGCGCCCTGATCCCATCAACCGGCCTTATGAAGGACATGGAAAACATGTGGACCAAGTTGCAATCTCTGGCGCAGGACGTCGAGACCCGTAAAATCGTCGATTTGTTCGAAAACCCCAAGCGGGCGGCGGAGTTCTCCACCAGTTTCGACCAGACATTGTTCGATTTCTCCAAGACCAACATCGACGCGGACATTCTCTCGGCGCTGCTGGAACTGGCCGAGAACGCCGGTGTCGCCGCCAAGCGCGACGCGATGTTCGCCGGTGAGAAGATCAACGAAACCGAAGGCCGCGCGGTGCTGCATACCGCGCTGCGCAACCTCGACGGCGGTGCCGTCATGGTCGACGGCAAGGATGTCATGCCCGGCGTTCTCGAGACGCTCGACCGGATGGACGCCTTTGCCCGCGACGTGCGCGACGGCAAGTTCACGGGGCAGGGCGGGGCGATCACCGATGTGATCAACATCGGCATCGGCGGTTCCGATCTCGGGCCGGTGATGGCCTACAAGGCGCTGTCACCTTATGCCGATGGCCCGCGTGTACATTACGTCTCGAACGTCGACGGCGCCGATATTGCCGACACGCTGCAGGGACTGGACCCGGAAACCACGCTGGTGATCGTCGCCTCCAAGACCTTCACCACCATCGAGACCATGACCAACGCCCGCACCGCGCGGGCCTGGATGTCGGACAAGGTCTCCGACCCTGCGGCGCAGTTTGCCGCGCTCTCTTCGGCCACCGACAAGACCGCCGATTTCGGCATCGATCCCTCGCGGGTCTTCGGCTTCGAGGATTGGGTCGGCGGGCGCTATTCCGTCTGGGGCCCGATCGGGCTGTCGCTGATGCTGGGCATCGGCCCCGAGGCCTTCCGTGCCTTTCTGCGCGGCGGGCAGGCGATGGACCGGCACTTCCAGCAGGCGGAGTTCGCCGAGAACATGCCGGTGCTGCTGGCGCTGGTCGGCATCTGGCACAACCAGGTTCTGGGCCACGCGACCCGCGCCGTGCTGCCCTATGACAACCGCCTGGTGCGGCTGCCGGCCTATCTGCAGCAGCTGGAGATGGAATCGAACGGCAAGAGCGTGGCCATCGATGGCTCTGACCTGACGCACAATTCCGGCCCGGTGGTCTGGGGTGAGCCCGGCACCAACGGCCAGCACGCCTTCTATCAGCTGATCCACCAGGGCACGCGGGTCGTGCCCTGCGAATTCCTCGTCGCCGCCGAAGGCCATGAGCCCGAGCTGGCGCATCATCACCAGCTGCTGGTCGCCAATTGCCTGGCGCAATCCGAAGCGCTGATGCGCGGCCGGACGCTGGACGAGGCGCGCGAGAAGGTTGCCGGCAGCTTCGAGGGCGATGAGCTGGAGCGCCAGGCGCGCCACCGGGTGTTCCCCGGCAACCGTCCCTCGACGACGCTGGTCTATCCAAAGCTGACGCCGGAGATCCTCGGCCAGATCGTGGCGCTTTACGAGCACCGGGTGTTCGTCGAAGGGGTGATCCTCGACATCAACTCGTACGATCAATGGGGTGTCGAGCTGGGCAAGGAACTGGCCACCGCGCTGGGCCCGATCGTCGCCGGCGAAGAGAGCGCCGAAGGCAAGGACGGCTCGACCCGGCAACTGGTCGACTACATTCTGAAGCATCGCGGCTGATGCCGCGGCACCTGGCCGGGGGAGCCCCTGGCCAGGCGCTGACGTCGCCCCGGGCCTGTTCCGGGGCCTCTTCTTCCGACGCCTGTCTATCTCAAAAGCGCGTTAACAGCGGCCAGAGGCCGCCGCGCATCGCCGGGCCGCCCCTTGGCACGGCGATTTGGCTGACGCAAGCGCGTCGCTCTGACCTCTTCCGGACTTGGCTGTGATAAAGCGCTGCCGAACTGCGCGGGGATCGCCGCACCGCGGCCCTTGCGATGCGCTGACGCAGCCTCGGACGTGATCCGGGGCCTCTTGTTTCCGACGTCTGTCTATCTCAAAAGCGCGTTAACAGCGGCCAGAGGCCACCGCGCATCGCCGGGCCGCCCCACGGCACGGCGATTTGGTTGGCACATGCGCGCCGGTCTGATCTCTTCCGGATTCCGCAAAGATAAAGCGCTGCCGAACTGCGCGGGGTTCGCCGCACCGCGGCCCTTGCGATGCGCTGACGCAGCCCCGGACGTGATCCGGGGCCTCTTGTTTCCGACGTCTGTCTATCTCAAAAGCGCGTTAACAGCGGCCAAAGGCCGCCGCGCATCGCCGGGCCGCCCGCCGGCGCGGCGATTTGGCTGATACAAGCGCGTCGCTCTGATCTCCTGCGGAGTTGTCGAAGATAAAGCGCTGCCGAACTCGGCGAGGATCGCCGCACCGCGGCCCGGCGATGCGCGGCTCTCGCTGGGGGCAGGAGAGCCCGAAACACCCCCAAAAAACGAAAAATGGACGGGAGAAACTCCCGTCCAAGTTAGTAGAGCTGGTGGTAGAACAGTTCCGGCCGGGGACGGCCTAGAACAGGCCTTGCCAACCACCACGGACAAGGGCCGTCTCTCCGCCACCCTGAATTGTCAGCACCAGCAGGGCGAAGAGGAAACCTGTGGCGTGCAGGAATTCCCAGACGGCTGCGGGGCCGTAGACGGCATAGGGGGCGGTAAAATCGAAAAGGATCAGCACCGTGATCAGCACCATCGATGAAAACGCGATGATCCGGGTGCGGATGCCGAGCATCAGCCACAGGGCGAAGATCAGCATCAGGATGAGCAGGGGGATGGTCATGAACTGGAACTGAGACACGTAGTCAAAGTTCATCCACGAATGCGCAAAGGGGCCATGGTAGGCGCCTGCGGTGGTCAAAGCGCACAGCATAAGCGTGTACCCGCAGAACAGGCGCACCAGGAGTGTCATGTAGCGTTCGTATTTCATCACTGCCTCGATAGGATCGGTTTTTCTTTTGGTTGAGTTCATCATATTTAACAAAATTAGCAATTCAACCCTAAAGATGCATGTAAGATGCCATTTAATCTGTGGAGTGCCTTTGAGATTTCGTTATACCATTGATTTTATTGGTGAAATTACAGTTTCGCGCCATGAAATCCGAGTGGCATTCCGGCCAAGGGTATATAAGTCAGGCTGATTTAGTAAACCCACAGGTTGTATGTTTACGTGGGCGGCGGCTGGGTAATTTGTAAGTAAGTTTGAATTACCAATATAGGCTCTGCCTATGGATGTTGACGCAGGCGGAATTGCGCGTCAGGCTTCGGGCCAGGTTTGCCCCGAAATTCACGCCGGTTCGGCGGGCTTTCGCCGACCTGACGGCCGGGCATCCGCAGAAAGGCGCTTGGTTGCAGAATTCGGCTGGCCGCGGCGAAATGTGGCGCTAGGTTCGCGACCATAGACACTTGGAACTAGGAGACACCCATGAAACTCCCGAGCATTGCGGCCGCAGCCTTTGCCATGACCGGCCTCGCAGCTTGTGACTCGCTGACCCCTGATCAACGTTCTGTCGTTGGCGTTACAGGCGGTGCAGCAGCGGGCCTGATCGCCGCTTCGGCGCTCGAGGCGGACGACAACTGGCGCCTGATCGCGGCGCTTGCAGGCGCGGCAGCCGGCACCGTGGTGGCGCAGAACACCGCCACCGGCAACTGTGCCTACGCGCGTGGCGACGGCACCTACTACAAGGCGCCCTGCTAAAACGCCCTTTGCGACACGGCGGTGCCCCATCGGGGCGCCGCCACTAGGCTCTGGTATGGTTTTTGAGCCCCAGAGTCCTACAAGCGCTTTGATCCGGCAGGTCCGGATCGTGCGTTTGCCCCAGACCCCCTTACATTCCCGGCAGACCATACTTCGACGCATATAGCCTCAGTCTATGCGCTGCGGGGCAGGGTGCTGCCGAGCTCTGCCAAGGCACGCGCATGAACGGGCGAGCGTCGGCCATATCATTCAGCTGTCAGGTGATTCGTGTTCTGCCGAGAATCTGCCGGCAGACGACTCACTTGAACGCCTTTCAACCGCCGGGAAAACGAAAAGGGCCCCTCCGAATCCGGAGAGGCCCGTCAGCACCGTCACCCCTGGGGGCGTGGGCTTACTTCTTCAGGATCGAACGCCCGGCATACTCCGCCGTCTCGCCGAGGATCTCCTCGATACGGATCAGCTGGTTGTACTTGGCCAGCCGGTCGGAGCGCGCCAGCGAGCCGGTCTTGATCTGACCGCAGTTGGTCGCCACCGCGAGATCGGCGATGGTCGCATCCTCGGTCTCGCCCGAGCGGTGCGACATCACGTTGGTGTAGCGCGCCCGGTGGGCCATATCGACGGCCTTGAGCGTCTCGGTGAGCGAGCCGATCTGGTTGACCTTCACCAGCATCGAGTTGGCCACACCACGTTCGATGCCATCCGCCAGGCGAACCGGGTTGGTGACAAAGAGATCATCACCCACCAGTTGGATCTTGTCGCCCAGCTTGTCGGTCAGGATCTTCCAGCCGTCCCAGTCGTCTTCGCTCATGCCGTCCTCGATCGAGATGATCGGATAATCGTCACACAGCGCGGCCAGGTAGTCGGCGTTTTCCTCGGATGTCAGCGATTTGCCCTCGCCCTTCATCTCGTACTTGCCGTCTTTATAGTATTCGGTCGCGGCGCAATCCATGGCAAGGTAGATGTCCTCGCCCGGCTTGTAGCCGGCTTTCTCGATCGACTTGAGGATGAAGTCGAGCGCCTCGCGGGTCGAACCGAGCTCGGGCGCGAAACCGCCTTCGTCGCCCAGACCGGTGGACATGCCGGCGGCCGAGAGCTCTTTCTTCAGGGTGTGGAAGACTTCCGAGCCCATGCGCACGGCGTCGCGGATGTTTTCCGCGCTGACCGGCATGATCATGAATTCCTGGATGTCGATCGGGTTGTCGGCGTGCTCGCCGCCGTTGATGATGTTCATCATCGGCACCGGCAGAAGACGAGCCGAGGTGCCGCCGACATAGCGGAAGAGGGGCTGGCCGGTGTATTCCGCCGCCGCCTTGGCCACCGCGAGCGAAACGCCGAGGATGGCGTTGGCGCCCAGACGGCCCTTATTGTCGGTGCCGTCAAGCTCGCACATCGCCATGTCGATCGAGACCTGCTCGGTCGCGTCCATGCCGACGATTTCGTCGGCGATCTCGCCGTTGACCGCGGCCACGGCTTCGAGAACGCCCTTGCCCATGTAGCGCGCCTTGTCGCCGTCACGCTTTTCCACGGCTTCATAAGCGCCGGTCGAGGCACCCGAGGGCACGGCGGCGCGGCCGACGGTGCCGTCTTCCAGCGTGACGTCGACCTCGACGGTCGGGTTGCCGCGGCTGTCCAGAATTTCGCGGGCGAAAATGTCGATAATAGTGCTCATGGGCTGTCCCTCATGACGATGAATTTGTCGCCTCTTTATCAGAGGCCCGAGGCTTTGGGAACTGGCTTGGTTAGCGCTAACTGTTCGATTTTTCCGGGCTGCGGCGACATGAAGCGGTGGCTTGTTTTCTGCCGTGGTGTGCCGTGGTCCCAGAAAAACGGAGTGGCAGAGGGTTACCGTGCTAGGGTGTTCGCACGTCTCGCAGTGTCTTCGAATAAATAATTAAAGAAAGAGAAAAAATAATATGCCAGACACAGTTGCCAAGCCAAAAACGAAAGTGCCTTTGGACCAGACGTCCCGGTTTGACTTCAAAGACCCGCATGGGGTGAAGGACACCAAGACCGGCCTTACCTGGGACATCGCTGCCAAGAGAGCATCCCGCTGGTCGACGGGCGAACATGATACCGATGTGCCCGATGGCGATTTGTTCACCAAGGTGCTGGCGGAGAAGAACGCTGGCTCAGGGCGCGTGGTCCTGCCGCCGCAGGAGCTCACGCACAGCGAGACCGGAGCGCACACCGATCAATACGCCGTAGGCGCGATCGTGCTGAAACCAGCTGTGGAAGGTGCCTATTCGGACTGGCGTGTGCCGGACGTCCGGGAATTGACTGAATTGTTCAACCATTGGGGGCTGTTGCAGCATATATCGCTTGCGCAGAACAAGGGAAACCAGACGTTGAACGACTCCGCCTCGTATTTCACCAGCACTTTGGTGAGAGTTGATAAGGCGGAAACGCCGACGGAATGTTACATCATCAGCGGATTTCTCGAACAGGAGGACGATAAAGAGGGTAAGCCGATCCTCGGCATAACGGGCTATTCCGGTGACCGGCAATACCCCCTCAAGTTCGCGCGCTCCAAGAAGATGTTGACCACAGACAGGGACACAGCATCCCTTGTCATGTTGGTACGCGGTACCGAAAGCTATGATCCCGACACCGAAGAGAATGCAAAGAAAGCCTAGCTGCGGCCTGTCGCCCTAGTGTGGGCCGGGTTGGCCGCGTCAACCCGGCTTCATCAAACCGGTGCCAGCGCCAACTGCCGTTCGCGGTAGAAGGTATAAAGACCCGACGCCAAAATGATCGCCGCGCCCACCAGCGTCAGCGTATCGGGCCGGTCGCCCAGCACGATCACGCCAAGCCCCATGGTAAATACCAGCCGGCTGTAGCGGAAGGGCGAGACGATGGCTGCCGGCGCCAGCCGCATCGCCGCGGTGACGAGGTAATAACCGGTGGTCGTCACCAGCACCGCCAGGAAGATATGGCCGAAGCCGCCGCCGCCGGTGCTCCAGTCCGGCCCCATCAGCAGCATCAGCACCAGCCCAGCAGGCACCGTCGCGCCGAAGCCCCAGGTCGAGAGCGTCAGCGAGTCGATCCGGTCGGGCACCTGCCGCGTCAGCAGATCGCGTGCCGCCAGCCCGCAGGCCCCCATCGCCACCAGAAGTGCCGCCGGCTCGAAGCCCTCCATGCCCGGGCGGATCACCAGCAGCATGCCGATCAACCCCGCCAGAATGGCCAGCCAGCGCCGCCAGCCCACCGTCTCGCCCAGAAACAGCGCCGCGCCCAGCGTCACCAGAAGTGGCGTCGTCTGCATGATCGCCGCCACCATCGGCAGCGGCGTCCAGGCGATGCCGGTCACCATGCCCAGCGCCGCCAGCACCTCGGCCAGATTGCGCGAGATCACGGTGCGATTGAAAAAGGCGCGGTTGAGCAGGGGGATGCCGCGAATTTTTGCCACCAGCATGAACAGCAATGTCCCGCCGAGGCTGAGAAAGAACATCACCTGACCGGGAGGCAGGCTTTGCGAGGCGAGCTTGATGAAAAGGTCACTGAGCGCGAGGCAGGCCATCGACGCCGTCATGAAAAGGATCGCGCGCAGCACCTGCATCGGTTTTCTTTCGATGTGAAGTATCTCGCCCTGAGTAGCGCGCGGCGGACGGGATGCCAAGGTGCCTATTTCTTGATCGGCACACCGTAAAGCTCGAGCCTGTGGCCCTTGAGCCGGTAGCCCAGCTTCTCGGCAATACGCTCCTGCAGTTCCTCGATCTCGGGGTCGACGAATTCGATCACCTCGCCGGAATTCATGTCGATCAGGTGGTCGTGGTGGTCGCGCTCGGCGTCTTCATACCGCGCGCGGCCGTCGCCGAATTCATGCTTGTCGAGAATGCCGGCCTCTTCGAACAGCTTCACCGTGCGATAGACCGTGGCGATGGAAATCGCCGCGTCGCGGGCCGAGGCGCGGGCATAAAGCTCTTCGACATCGGGGTGGTCGTCGCTGTCCTCGAGCACGGCGGCGATCACCCGGCGCTGGCCGGTCATGCGCAGGCCCTTGGCCTCGCAGCGTTCCAGAATGGTGTGGTTCATGATCTCGCCCGGTTGTCGTCCGCGCAGCGAGGTCTAGGCGATTTGCCCCGCGCCGAAAAGACCCGGATCGGAATTCTGCCGCCTTCCGCTGCGCCGGCCCGAGCATTGGACAAAAATGTCTAGACGGAATCGCAGGCCCGTCCTACCGTCGCGGTGACAGCCATCAAAGCCCGGGGAGCGCCTGCCATGAAATCGCACTATCGCGTGGTGGTGATCGGCGGCGGTGTCGTCGGCGCCTCGGTGCTCTATCACCTGGCGCGCTACGGCTGGACCGATGTCTGCCTGATCGAGCGCAACGTGCTGACCGCAGGCTCCAGCTGGCATGCCGCAGGCGGCTTTCACGCCCTGAACGCCGACCCCAATATCGCAGCACTGCAGGGCTATACCATCGACCTGTTGTCAGAGGTCGAGGCCGAGAGCGGGCAGTCGATCGGCATGCACATGACCGGCGGCATGCATCTCGCCGGCACGCCGGACCGCTGGGAATGGCTGCAGGCCAATTACCGCACCTTTCAGTCGATCGGCATCGACGATGTGCACCTCATCACCCCGGAGGAGGCGGCGCAGCTTTCGCCGGTGCTCAACACCGAGGGCATCCTCGGCGGCATGTGGGCCGACCGCGAAGGCTATGTCGACACCACCGGCACCGTGCATGCCTATGCGATTGCCGCGAAAAAGCGCGGGGCCGAGGTGATCGAGCACAACCGCGTGCTCGAGCTGCACCAGACCCCGGACGGCTGGCAGGTGGTGACAGAGAAGGGCACCGTGACCTGCGAACACGTGGTCAATGCCGGCGGGCTCTGGGCCAAGCAGGTCGGGCGGATGGCGGGCATCGAGCTGCCGGTCTCGCCCTTGGCGCATCACTACCTGATCACCGAGGCGATCCCCGAGCTCAAGGACCTCGACGTCGAGCTGCCGATGACCGTCGATCTCGAAGGCTTCACCTATTCCCGCCAGGACCAGCAGGGGATGCTGGTGGGGATTTACGAGTTGAACCCGAAACACTGGATGATGGACGGCGCGCCCTGGGAATACGGCTTCGAGCTGCTGCAGGAGGAACCCGACCGGATCGAGAGCGAATTGTGCCATGTCTTCAACCGCTTCCCGGTGCTGGAAAGGGTCGGGGTCAAGACTTGGGTGCATGGCGCCTTCACCTTTTCGCCCGACGGCAACCCGCTGGTCGGCCCGGTGCGCGGCAAACCCGGTTACTGGTGCGCCTGCGCGGTGATGGCGGGGTTCCTGCAGGGCGGCGGCGTCGGCAAGTCGCTGGCAGAATGGATGATCCACGGCGAGACCGAGGCCGATGTCTTTGGCATGGATGTGGCGCGCTACGGCGATTACGCGGCGAACAAGAGCTATATCCGCCAGACCACTGGCCAGTTCTACGCTCGCCGCTTCGTGATGACCTATCCCAACGAGCAACTGCCCGCCGGGCGGCCGCTCAAGATGGCACCGGCGCATGACGCCATGACCGCTGCCGGCGCGCGCTGGGGGGTGAGCTTTGGCCTCGAGGTGCCGCTCTATTTCGCGCCAGAGGGGTTCGAGGAGACGCCCTCGCTGCACCGCTCCAACGCCTTCGATCTGGTCGCCGCCGAGGCCCGCGCCACGCGCGAGGCGGCGGGACTGCTTGATATTTCGGGCTTTTCCCGCTTCGAGGTTTCCGGCCCAGGGGCGCGCGACTGGCTCGACCGGATGATGGCCTGCACATTGCCCGGCCCGGGCCGCGCGCGTTTGGCGCCGATGCTCAGCCCGTCGGGGCGGCTCAAGGGTGATCTGACGCTGTTCAACTGGGGCGACGGCACCTGGTGGATCATGGGCAGCTATTACCTGCGCGACTGGCACATGCGCTGGTTTGCCGATCATCCCGCGCCGGGCGTTCATGTCGGCGATATCTCCGACACCATCGTCGGCTTCAGCCTGTCTGGGCCGAACGCGCTGAAAGTGTTGGAAAAACTTACCGATGGGCCGGTGGCGGACTTGAAATTCATGGGCTGCGGCGACTTCGACATCGGGCTGATCCGCGCCCGCGTCGCGCGGCTCTCGGTCACTGGCGAGCTGGGCTACGAGATCAATTGCCACGCCGCCGATCACATCGCCCTGCGGCGCATGCTGATGGCGGCGGGGGCCGATCTGGGGCTGCGCGAGATCGGCTACGAGGCGCTCGACAGTCTACGGTTGGAGAAAAGCTTCGGCATCTGGTCGCGCGAATTCACCCAGATCTACACGCCCCGGCAGACCGGCATGGACCGCTGGATCGACTGGGGCAAGGAGTTCGTCGGGCGTGCGGCCGCGCTGGCCGAGCGCGATGGCAATGGCCCGGCGCGGCAGATCACCCCGCTGGTGATCGACGCCGAGGACGCCGACGCCAGCGGCTACGAGCCGATCTGGCAAGGCGAGCGGCTGGTGGGCTACGTCACCTCGGGCGGGTACGGCCATACCCTGGGTCAATCGCTGGCATTGGCGATGCTCGACCGGGAGGTGACAGAGGTCGGCACAGAGCTGACGGTGCATGTGGTGGGCAAGGCGCGGGCGGCGCGGGTGGTCGCGCCGTCACCTTATGACCCGCAGGGCAAGGCGATGAGGGCGTGATGAGCGACGACACCAGACAGCGCCGGCGCAAACGCGCGCCCCGCGGCACCGAGGCGCACCAGAGACAGGTGAATTACACCGAGCTGCGCAGCCCGTTCCCGATCATGAAGGCCTTTTCCGACGACCGGATCGAGGCCATTCACGAAGCCGCGCTGACCCTGCTGGAGACCGTCGGGATCAAGGTGCTGCTGCCCGAGGCGCGGCAAATCCTGCGCGCGGCCGGCGCCTTGGTCGACGAAAACAGCCAGATGGTGCAGATCGGCCGCGAGATCGTGCGCGCCGCGCTGGCCACCGCGCCGCGGCGGGTGGTGGTCAAGGGCGGGCGGCCCGAACGCGACGTGACGCTGGAGCTGGGCCGGCTGGTGTTTCAGCCCGGCGGCGGCACGCCGCATGCCTCTGACCTTCTGCGCGGGCGGCGGCCCGGCACGGGCCGGGATTTCCGCGAGCTGGTGCAGCTGACCCATCATTTCGACGCGCTGCAGATGGTCTCGGCGCTGCTCGAACCGCAGGATGTCGCGCCGGCGCTCCGGCATTACTTCATGATCGAGGCGCAGCTGACGCTGATGGACAAGGCGCCCTTCGTCTATGGCCGGGGGTCTCCGCAGGTCCGTGAGAGTTTCGAGATGATACGTGATTTCAGGGACTTGTCTGACGAAGCTTTTGCAGAACATCCACATTCCTACACCGTCATCAACACCAACTCGCCGCGCCAGATCGACATTCCCATGGCCCAGGGGCTGATCGATTTCGCCCGCCACGGCCAGATGGTCATCGTGACGCCCTTTACCCTGATGGGGGCAATGGCGCCGATCACCGTGGCCGGTGCGATGACTCTGAGCCATGCCGAGGCGCTGGCTGCGATCACCCTCAACCAGCTGGCAAAGCCCGGCGCGCCGGTGCTCTACGGCACTTTCACCTCGAACGTCGACATGAAGTCCGGCGCGCCAGCCTTTGGAACGCCTGAACATTTTACCGCCTCGCTGGTCGCCGGTCAGCTGGCGCGGCACCTCGGGCTGCCCTGGCGCTGCGCCAGCGGCGCTGCGGCGGCGGCCTCGGATGCGCAGGCGGCCAACGAGACGCAGTTCGGGCTCTGGGGCTGTCTGCTGTCGGGCGCGACCGTGGTGATCCATGCGGCGGGCTGGCTGGAGGGCGGGCTGACGCTGGGCTACGAGAAGCTGATCACCGACATGGAGGTGCTGCAGATGGTGGCCGAGCTCTGCACGCCGACCTCGGCCGAGGACGCCGAGCTGGCGATGGACGCCCTGGCCGAGGTGCAGCCGGGCGGGCATTTCTTTGGCTGCGACCACACCATGGCGCGCTACCAGACGCAGTTCTATGCGCCGTTGGTGGCCGATTGGTCGAACTACGGCCGCTGGCAGGAGACCGGCGCCCTGACCGCCACCGAGCGCGCCACCGGTATCTGGCAGAACATCCTGAAAGCGGATAGACGCCCCGAGGTCGACCCCGCGCGGCTCGAGGCTCTGCATGGCTATATCGACCGCCGCAGCGCTGCGGGCGGGGCGCCACCGGAAAGCTGAAGGACGCTGACAAATGCCAAACGGCCCGCTGCTGCACCGCGACGACCCGGACAAGGAACCGCTGGTCGGCCATGTCAAGGTGACCCGCGAAGACTGGCTCAACGTCGCACGAGACATCCTCGTCACCGATGGCGTGGGCGAGGTCAAGGTGCTGGCCATCGGCACGCGGCTCGGCGTCTCAAGGTCCAGTTTCTACTGGTATTTCAAGAGCCGCAAGGACCTGCTGACCCAGCTGCTCGACGATTGGGAGGCGCGTAATACCGCCCGGATCGAGGCCCATTGCGCGCAAGAGGCCGCGACAATCACCGGTGCGGTCTGCAACTTCTTTCGCTGTTTCCTCGACCCGGCGCAATTCGACCAAGGCCTCGATTTCGCGGTCCGGGAATGGTCGCGCCGTGATGGTCAGGTGCGTCGCCGTATCGACTTGGCCGACAAGGCGCGGATTGCCGCCGTCACCGCGATGTTCCGGCGCTATGGCTATGACGCCTACGAGGCCGACGTCCGCGCCCGCATCCTGTATTTCATGCAGCTGGGCTATCACGCGCTCGACCAGACCGAGCCGATGGCCGACCGGATGGCGCGCACCCGAGGCTACCTGCTGGGCTTTACCGGGCAGGAGGCCGACCCGGAAGCGTTGGAGGACTTCCTCGCCTTTGCCGCACGGCTGGCCTGAGCGCATTTCCTGCGAGACGCCACTGCCGCTTCGGGGTAGACCCCGCCCGAGGCAAGGGAGCAGGGCAGATGACACAGGCCGCACGGCTGGCAGGCATTTTCGCGGTGATCGCGGCGGCGGCGCTTTGGGGCACCACCGGCACGGTGCAGGCGCTTCTGCCCGAGGGCAAGCAACCGCTGATCGTCGCCGCCCTGCGGCTGGGTTTCGGCGCGCTGTCGCTGATCGTGCTGGCGCTGGCGCGGACCGAGAGCCGGCGGGCCTTTGGCGCGTTGCCGCTGGGCGGCGTGCTCTTTGCCGGGCTGTCGATCGGGCTTTATAACCTTTTGTTCTTCTGGGCGGTTCTGGAAACCGGCGTTGGGGTCGGCACCGCCATCGCCATCGGCTCGGCGCCGCTCTGGGTCACCGCTTACGAGATCGTCGTCAAGCACCAACTGCCCGCCGGGCTGCGGGCGCTGGGGCAGGGCGTCTCGATCCTCGGCGCGGCGCTTCTGGTGCTGTCTGATGCCAGCGGCGCGGGCGGCTCGGTGTTGGGCGTTACCCTCGCGGCGCTGAGCGGCGCGGCTTACGCCGCCTATTCGCTGGCCACCAGCCGCATCAGCCAGAGCGCGCCTTCGGCCACCGTCGCCGCCGCGACCTTTTCGGTTGCAGCATTTGCGGTGCTGCCGGTGTTCCTCTTCGTGCCCATCGGCTGGCTGGCCGCGCCGCAGGTCTGGCCGGCGCTGATCTTCCTCGGCGTCTTTGCCACCGGGCTGTCTTATGCGCTCTACACCTGGGGGCTGGGGCGGGTCGCGGCCTCGACCGCGGTGACGCTGGCGCTGATCGAGCCGCTGACCGCCTGGGTGCTGGCGACGCTGGTGGTGGGCGAGCCCTTGAGCGCGGTCAAGCTCGCCGGCGCCGCACTGCTGATTGCCGGATTGGCAATCGTGACGATCTTTCCGCGGCGCTAGGCCTCAGGCGAAATCGACGAACTTGGCGAAAGGCATTTCGCGTAGCCGGGTGCCAGTGGCGGCAAAGATCGCGCCGGCCAACGCCGGGGCTGCGGGGGGCACCGGCGGCTCACCGATGCCGCGGATTTTCTCGCCGTTCTCCAACCCGCGCACCTCGATCTCGGGCGTCTGATAGAGCCGCATCGCCGGGTAGCTGTCGTAATTCGACTGCTCGGCGATGCCGTCCTCATAGGTGATCTCGGCGTTGATCGCATGGCCCAAGGCAAAGATCACGCCGCCCTGGACGAGGTTCTCAAAGTTCACCGGGTCGAGCACCCGACCGACCTCGGCCGCGACCCAGACCTTTTCCAGCTTGATGCCGTCGTCGGTCTGGCGCACCTCGATCACCTCGGCGCAGCGCACGCCGAAACTGGTGGTCAGCGCCACGCCGCGGCCGCGACCGGCGCCAAGCATGCCCTGCCACGAGGACATTTCGCCCACCGCTTCGAGCACCTTGCGCGCCAGCGGATCGTTGCAGAGCCTGAGCCTTTCCTCCAGCGGATCGGCGCCGGCGGCATGGATCAATTCGTCCAGCGCGGCATTGTGGAAGAAGCCTGCATGCGAGGCCCCGACCGAGCGCCAGGATGAGATCGGCGCCAGCGGCGCGGCGCGGTAGCCGGTCACCCGGTGGTGCGGGATGGCAAAGGGCGCGTTCCAGGCGCCAGAGACGATCTGGCTGTCGGGACCGGGCACCGAGATGCCCTGACGACCCATCTGGGAAACCATGACCGAGGGGCTGGCAATGGCGAGATCAAGCGCCGTGACCTGGCCGTTGTCCACCGCGCCGCGCAGCCGTGCTATGGCGATCTGGCGGGGAAAGTCATGGGTCATGTCCTCCTCGCGCGAATAGGTCAGCTTGATTGGCGTGCCCGGCATCTGCACCGCGATCTCGGCGGCGCGTTTGACCACCTCGTCCTCGAGCCTGTGGCCGAAGGAGCCGCCCATCATCTGCACATGCAGCGTCACGTCTTCGGGGTCGATCCCGGCGATGCGGGCGACGTTTTTCTGAACGAAACGCGGGACTTGCGTGCCAGTCCAGACCTCGACCTTGCCGCCCTGGATGCGCACCACGGCGCTGATCGGTTCGAGCGGCGCATGGGCGAGGTAAGGCGCGCGGTATTCGGCCTCGATCACCTCGGCATTGTCGAGCGCGTCGTCCACGTCGCCGTCATCGCGCTGTCGGCTGTCCTGTTGGTCGTCATTGAAGGCCTGTGCCAGCGCCTGCCAATGCTCGTCCATCGTGGCCGGCATCTCGGCCGGTCCCCAGGTGGCCTCGACGGCCTGCGCCGCCTGAAAGGCGCGCCAGGTGTTGTCGGCCACCACGGCGACGCCGCCGGTGACCGGCAGCACCGCCTTGACGCCGCGCATCTGTTCGGCGGTGCTGCCGTCGAAATCCACCAGTGCGCCGCCCTGCGCCGGGTTCAGAACCACGGCGGCGTGCAGCATGCCGTCGATCTCGACGTCGATGCCGTAGGTCTGCGTGCCGGTGCATTTGGCCAGCATATCGATGCGCTGCATTGGCTGGCCAAGATAGCGCCATTCGGACGGTGCCCGCAGGGGCACGTCCTGCACCACGTCGACCTCGGCAAGCGCTGCGATCAGCGTTTCGTAGGGCAGGGCGGTGCCGTCGGGCAGGATCACGGCGCCGGCCTCGGTGCGCAGGTCAGCGGCGTTGTGGCCGGTCTGCTGCGCGGCAGCCAGTTTCAGCGTTTCGCGGGCAGAGGCGGCGGCGGCGCGCAGCTTGTCGAACTGGTCGGGCACGGTGGTCGAGCCGCCGGTGATCTGCATGCCCATCATCTTCATCACCGCGCCGACGGCGGTTTCCGCCACGCCGCGCATCAGGCCTTCGGAGGGGACCGAGAATTCGGCCGCCTCTTCGGCCAGGGCGGTGTTCCAGTAGGCCGCGCCCGGCGGGCCGGGATCAACCCGAACCTGTGCGAGGTCGAGGTCGAGCTCTTCGGCCAGCAGCGCCGCCTGGATGTGATAGGCGCCCTGGCCCTTGTCGGCGCGCGGGGTGATCAGGGTCACGCCCTCTGCGTCGAGCCGGAGGTAGGGGGTGAGCGCGGATTCACCCTCAGCGAGCGCCTGTTCCAGCGGATTTTCGTGAGGCTTGCGAATGGCGTAGACGCCAAAGGCAATGCCACCGGCTGCGGCGGCGGTACCCACCAGAAAGGCGCGGCGGGTGAAGGTCTTCAGGCGGCCCATTTCAGCTCTTCTCCAGCGCGGTGGCGGCGGTATGGATCGCGGCGCGGATGCGCGGATAGGTGCCGCAGCGGCAGAGGTTGCCCGACATCGCCTCGTCGATCGCCTCGTCGGTGGGGCTTGAGTTTTCCGCCAGAAGCGCCGCGGCCTGCATGATCTGGCCGGATTGGCAGTAGCCGCATTGCGCCACCTGGTGCGCGACCCAGGCCGCCTGCACCGCGTGCAGGGCGTCCGGCTGGCCGAGGCCCTGGATTGTGGTGATCTCGGTGCCTTCGGCATCCGCCGCCCAGACCTGACAGGAGCGCACCGGCTCGCCGTCGAGATGCACGGTGCAGGCGCCGCATTGCGCGATGCCGCAGCCGTATTTCACGCCCTTGATCTTGAGTTCGTCCCTCAGGACCCAAAGAAGCGGCATGTCGTCCTCGACATCCACCTCATGCGCCACGCCATCCACGGTCAGTTTCATGTGCCCTCCGGCGTTGTTTGCGGTGAAGGTAAGGGCTGGGCGGGGGCGGTGCGAATGTGACGTGGCGTTAGGTGTGTGTGTCGGTTGGGGTCAGGTGCTGTGTCGCGTTAACAGCGGCCAGAGGCCGCCGCGGATCGCCGGGCCGCCTCCACGGCACGGCGATTTGTCTGCCATCAGCGCGCCGATCCGATCTTCTTCGGACTTGGCCGGGATAAAGCACTGCCGAACTCAGGTCAGGTCGCCGCACCGCGGCCCGACAATGCACGGCTTGTACCCGGCGTCACGGGAATTAGCGCTCCGGCGCGTTAACAGCGGCCAGCGGCCGCTGCGCATCGCCGGGCCGCCCCCCGGCACGGCGATTTGTCTGCCATCAGCGCGGCGATCTGTTCATCTTCGGACTTGGCAGGGATAAAGCACTGCCGAACCAAGTGAGGATCGCCGCACCGCGGCCCGACGATGCGCGGCTTGTTCCTGGCGCAACGGGGACGAGCCCCAAGCGCTGCAACCGCGTCCAAACGGCCCGGGCATCGCCGCACCGTGGCCGGACGATGCGCGGCTTCCTACCACGTCACAACCGGTTCAACAGCTCCCGCGTCGGCCAGGCGTCCGCCGGCATCCCCAGCTCCTTCTGCACCTCCTGCACCGCATTGCGGGTGCCGGAGCCGAGAATGCCGTCGATCTCGCCGACGTCATAGCCGCGCGCCTGCAGCTTGCGCTGCAGTTGCTTCATCTCTTCACCTTCAAGTCCGGGCTCGGGGTTGCCGGCATCGAACACCGCCGATCCTTCCAGACGATTGGCGAAATAGGCCGCCGTCAGAACGTAGACAAAGCTCTTGTTCCACTCGAAGTAGACGTTGAAGTTCGGATAGGCAAAGAACGCCGGACCCTTGCGCCCCTGCGGCAGGATCAGCGCGGCGGGCAGGTCGGCGGCGCGGCCTTCGCGCACCTTCACGCCCATCGCCTCCCACTCAGAGGTCGGGCGCGGCTGGTCAAGACCGGTGAGCGACCAGTCGAGGTCGGAAGGCACCGTGACCTCCTGCAGCCAGGGTTCACCCGCCCGCCAACCCAGATCGCGCAGCATGTTGGCGCCCGACAGCAGCGCATCGGGGGCCGAGGTCTTGAGGGTGACCTTGCCGTCACCATCGCCGTCGACACCGTTGGTCAGGATGTCCTCGGGCAGCATCTGCACCATGCCGATCTCGCCGGCCCAGGCGCCGGTGGTGGTGCGGGGGTCGAAGCTGCCTTTTTCGTAAAGCTCGAGCGCGGCAAAGACCTGCGGCCGGAACAACTCGGGCCGGCGGCAGTCATGCGACAGGGTGACCAAGGCGTTCAACGTATTGAAATCGCCTTGAACCTGGCCGTAATCGGTCTCGAAGGCCCAGAACGCCAGAAGCACGCCGGGAGAGACGCCGTAATCGCGCTGCATCCGGTCGAAGATCTCGGAATAGCGGCGCTGGTTGGCCTTGCCATTGTCGATGCGGTTCTGGCTGATCAGCCGGCGGGCGAAATCGACGAAGGGCATCTGGAACACCCCCTGCCGCTGGTCGGCGCGCAGCACCGCCGGGTCCTGACGAACGCCGGCAAAGAAGCCATCGACGGCACTGGCGGAATGGCCCTTGGAGAGCGCTTCGGATTTCAGCCCGTCGACAAACTGCGAAAAGCCGCCGCCGCAGGCCTGGGCCAGGGCAGAAGTGGAAAAGGCGGGCGAGGACAGGGCGAGCGCGCAAGCCAGAACGGAAGCGCTGCGAAAGACGGTCATGAGAGATCCTCTGATGAGCAAGTGTCCAGCGCAACCTAGCAGCCATCGGGCAGGGGACAAGCGCTTAGCCGGCGCGCGGGCGGCCGGGCTGAGCACGAAATCGTGGGCAGAGAGTTACCGACTGGCTTGGGGAAATTAACGGGTTGTTAATAAAATGGGCAGAGGCTGCAGGTCGGGGAGCGCAGTGAACTGTCAGAAGCTGGAACCGGTGGCCCGATCAGGGCCGCCGGCGATTTAGGTCGGGATCATGCACGTACTCATCGTCGAATCCAATCCGTCGCTCGGGCTCTTGTGGACCCGGCATCTCGAGCGTTTCGGCGCCAGGGTCGTGCTGGTCGACAGCGACGCCGGCGCCATTCAGGCGCTCTGCGACACGGTCTTCGAGGTGATCATCCTCAACCTCGTGGTGGGCGACGGGGCGGCGCTGACGGTGGCGGATTTCGCCTCTTACCGACAGCCCGCCGCCCGGATCATCTTTGTCACCAATGCCGGCTTCTTCTCGGATGGCTCGATCTTCCAGTTCTTCGCCAATGCCGCCGCGCTGGTGCCCTCGACCACGCGGCCAGAGGATCTGGCCGCGCTGGTCGAACATCACGCCGCTTTCGGAACCGCCGCGTCGCGCCCGTGAGGCGCATCGAAGTCGATCTCGGGGCCGATCGGGATGATCCGGTGCGGATTGATGGTGTCGTGGCTGTAGTGGTAGTGGCGGCGGATGTGGTCGAAGTTCACCGTCTCGGCCACGCCGGGCATCTGGTAGAGCTCGCGCGTGTAGGCCCAGAGGTTGGGGTAATCGACGATCCGGGCGCGGTTGCACTTGAAGTGGCCGTGGTAGACGTGATCGAACCGCACCAGCGTGGTAAACAGCCGCCAATCCGCCTCGGTCAGCCTGTCGCCCATCAGGTAGCGCTGCGAGGCGAGGCGTTTCTCCAGCCAGTCGAGCGTGTCAAAAAGCGGCGTGATCGCGGCGTCATAAGCCTTTTGCGTGGTGGCAAAGCCGGCCTTGTAGACGCCGTTGTTGACGGTGTCATAGACCCGCGCGTTGACTTCTTCGATCTCGGCGCGCAACCCTTCGGGCCAATAGTCGTCGTGGTTGCCGGTGATCTCGTCGAAGGCGCTGTTGAACATGCGGATGATCTCGGCGCTTTCATTGCTGACGATGGTCTTCTGCACCTTGTCCCAGAGCACCGGCACGGTCACCCGGCCGGACACCTTAGGATCGGCCTTGGTATAGAGATCGCGCAGGAAGGGCAGGTCGTAGAGCCGGTCGCCGGTGGCGGCGGGGTAGTCGTCATCGAAGCTCCAGCCGTCAGACAGCATGTCGGGGTGGACGACGGAGACGCCGATGAACTCTTCCAGCCCCTTGAGCTTGCGGAAGATCAGCGTGCGATGGGCCCAGGGGCAAGCGAGGCTGACATAGAGGTGATAGCGCCCGCATTCCGCCGGAAAGCCGCCGTTGCCAGTGGGGCCGGGGCTGCCGTCCTTGGTGATCCAGTTACGGAATTTCGCGGTCGAGCGCTTGAAGGCGCCGCCGGTCTTGTCGGTGTCATACCATTGGTCGTGCCACTCGCCGTCAATCAGAAGTCCCATGTCAATCTCCTTGAGTTGTGACGGGATATAGCTCTGATCTGCGCACAGAACACCGGTATGACCGCGCATGACCTGCGCATGAGCGAACAGTGGGTGAAGGTCCAGGTGCAAGCCGGGCCAGCGGCTGCCCGCGGGGTGCCGCTGAAACGGGTGTTCGACGGCGCTTTATGGTTGCCTAATCCGGAGAAGACCGGGTCGACGCGTTTACGTCGACAAAGCGGCAGCCCGTTGGGGCGGGCAGCCGCTGGCCCGGCGGCCTGCGGCCTTGATTCCGGGCTTGGGGGGCTCGGATCAGGGGTTGGCAAAGGGGCAATGGCGAAACGTTGATCCGAGGGTCAGCGGCTGCCCGCGGGGTGCCGCTCTGCCAGGTGTTCGGCAGCAATTTATGTTTGCCAAATCCGGAAAGGATCGGATCGACGCGCCTACGTCGACAAAGCGGCAGCCCGTTGGGGCGGGCAGCCGCTGGCCCGGCGGCCTGCGGCCTTGTTCCGGGCTTGGGGGGCTCGGATCAGGTGTTGGCAAAGGGGCGTTGGCGAAACGTTGATCCGAGGGTCAGCGGCTGCCCGCGGGGTGCCGCCCAGCCGGGTGTTCGGCAGCGCTTTATGGTTGCCAAATCCGGAGAAGACCGGGTCGACGCGTTTACGTCGACAAAGCGGCAGCCCGGGGGGCGGGCAGCCGCTGGCCCGGCGGCCTTGCGGCCTTGTTCCGGGCCGGGGGCGCGTCGATCAGGCGTAGAGGCGCCTGCAAAGCCCTACTGCAAATCCCCGAAGGCCAATTGCAGACGTTCCACCGCCGCGATCACCCGGGATCTCGGCGTTGCAAAGTTGAACCGCAGGAAGGTCTCGCCGCCCTTGCCGAAGGTCGGTCCGTGGTTGACGGCGATTTTCGCCTCCTTCTCGACCCGGCGCAGCAGTTCCTCGTGGTCCATCCCGGTGCCCTTGAAATCGGCCCAGGCCAGGTACGTGGCCTCCAGCGGTACCGACTGCACCCCGGGCAAGCTGTTCAGACCCTCGTCGATCACCCGGCGATTGCCGTCGAGATAGTCGACCAACGCATCGACCCATTCAGCCCCCTCGGGGCTGTAGGCCGCCTCGATCATGTTCATGCCAAAGGCATTGGCGCCGATCCCCAGCCCGCCCATCGCGGCGGTATACCGCGCGCGCAGCCGGTCGTCGGGGATGATCGCGTGGCCCACCAGATGCGCGGCCAGGTTGAAGGTCTTGCTGGTGGCGCCCAGCACGATCAGCCGGTCGCGGGCCTCCGGCGCGGCCACGTCGGCGGCGACGAAGCTGTGACCGGGAAAGACGATGTCCTGATGAATCTCGTCAGACACAAGGATCAGGTCGTGGCGCTGGCAGAAGTCGGCCACCGCGCGCAGTTCCTCGGCCGACCAGACCCGTCCGCCGGGGTTGTGCGGCGAACAGAGCAGCAGCACCTTCTCGTGGCCGGTCATCTGCGCGTCCCAGGCCTCGAAATCCATCTCGTAGCGGCCGCCGCGATTGGCCAGCTCGCATTCCACCGGCACCCGTCGGGCGGCGCGGATGATCCGGCCAAAGGCATGATAGACCGGCGACATCACCACGATGCCGTCGCCGGGATCGGAAAAGGCATGGATCGCCAGGGCGGCACCGGTCACCACGCCGGGGGTATAGCGGATCCAGCTCTCCTCGATCTCCCAGCCGTGGCGCTCTTTCATCCACCAGGCAACCGCTGCATTGGTGGCCGAGGCATCGCCGAAATAGCCATAGACACCATGCGCCACCATTGCCTCGAGCTTGTCCTGAACGGCCTGCGGCGGGCGGAAATCCATGTCGGCGACCCACATCGGGATGCCATCCTTGGGCGAGACGCCGTAGTGCCCCTCCATCGCGTCCCATTTCGAGGAATGGGTGCCGCGCCGATCGATGATCTCGTCGAAATTTGTGCTCATTGGCGAACTCCTGTTCTTTGCCCGGACGCTAGCAATTTGCCGGCCGGATGCAAGACCGGCCCCGGCGTGGATTGCCCCCGTGCAGGAGCCGCGCTAGAGGGGGCGCATGCAACTCTCCGATTTCGATTTCGACCTGCCGCAAAGCCATATCGCCACCCGTCCAGCCCGCCCCCGGTCCTCGGCCCGGTTGCTGGTGGCCCAAGGCGAAAAGGTCACCGATGCCCATGTCTTCGACCTGCCGGACTGGCTGCGCCCCGGAGACCGGCTGGTGCTGAACGACACCCGGGTGATCCCGGCACGGCTGGTGGGTACGCGGGCCCGCCAGGGCGCTCAGGGGCTGACCGAGGCGCGGATCAACGTGACCTTGCTGGAACCGCAGGCCGATGGCACCTGGTCGGCGCTGATCAAGCCGCTGAAAAAGGTGGCCGAGGGCGAGGTGATCCGCTTTTCCGAGGCGCTTTCAGCAGTGATGGAAGGGCGGGCTGACGGGCAGGGGCGCTTGCGCTTCAACCTCGAAGGCGAGGATTTCGACGCCGCCCTGGCCGAGGCCGGCGCCATGCCGCTGCCGCCTTATATCGAGGCGCTGCGCCCGGCGGACGAGCAGGACCGCGAGGATTACCAGACCGTCTGGGCCGAACGCAAAGGCGCCGTGGCCGCGCCCACCGCATCGCTGCATTTCGATGCGCCGCTGCTGGCGGCGCTTGAACAGCGTGGCGTGCAGTTCACCAAGGTCACGCTGCACGTGGGGGCCGGCACCTTCCTGCCGGTCAAGGTCGACGACGTGACCACCCACAAGATGCACGCCGAATGGGGCGAGGTCAGCGAAGCGGCCGCCGCCGAGATCGCCGAGACCAAGGCCCGGGGCGGTCGCGTGATCCCGGTAGGCACCACCGCGCTGCGGCTGATCGAAACGGCGGCACGGGACACCGGCGCGATCCGGCCCTGGCAGGGCGACACCGACATCTTCATCTACCCCGGCTTCACCTTCAACGTCACAGATGCGCTGATAACCAATTTCCACCTTCCGCGCTCGACCCTGATGATGCTGGTGGCGGCGCTGATGGGCCGCGAGCGCATCTTGCGGGTCTACGATCACGCGATCCGTGAAGGCTACAGGTTTTTCTCCTACGGCGATGCCTCGCTCTTGATCCCGCAAAGTTAATCTGAGAGGCGTCAGGTCCAGCCCGGATTGAGTCGCAATCGGGCCAGCGTTGACACCGGTCTGGCAGTAGCTTGCCCGAAGATAGAGGGATTAGACGCATGATGGCCGTGGTTTCAAACGCCTGGGCGTTGCTCTTGGGCATTATGCTCCTGATGGTCGGCAACGGTCTGCAAGGCACGCTTCTGGGTGTGCGCGGCGAGATCGAGGGCTTCACCACCCTCGAGATGTCGATCGTGATGTCGGCCTATTTCGTGGGCTTCCTTGGCGGATCGCGCATGGCGCCCGAGATGATCCGCCGTGTCGGTCACGTGCGAGTGTTTGCTGCGCTGGGCTCGTTCATCTCTGCCGTGCTGATCCTCTACCCGGCGCTGACCCATCCGATCGCCTGGACCGTCGGGCGGGTGATCATCGGCTTCTGTTTCTCCGGCGTCTACGTGACTGCCGAAAGCTGGCTCAACAACGCCGCCACCAATGAAACCCGGGGCCAGACGCTCTCGGCCTACATGATCGTCCAGATGGTGGGCATTGTCGCGGCGCAGGGCCTGCTGCTGGTGGCCGATCCTTCGGGCTACGGCCTGTTTGTCATCATCTCGGTGCTGGTTTCGATCTCCTTTGCGCCGATCCTGCTGTCGATCTCGCCGACACCGGCCTTCGACACCACCAAACCACTGAGCCTGCGCGAGCTTTACGGCATCTCGCCACTGGGCTGCATCGGCATGTTCCTGCTGGGCGGGGTGTTCTCGGCGCAGTTCGGCATGGCGGCGGTCTATGGCGCCGAGGCGGGGCTGAAACTTGGCCAGATCTCGATGTTCGTCGCCGCCTTCTACATCGGCGCGCTGGTGATACAATATCCGCTGGGCTGGCTGTCTGACCGGATGGACCGGCGGATGCTGATCCTGGCCGCAGCGCTGATCTGCGGGTTGGGCGCCTTTCTCGGGGCCCTCACGGGGGGCTATTTTCCGGCGCTGCTGGTCGCTGCCTTCATCATCGGCGGCATGTCGAACCCGCTCTATTCGCTGCTGATGGCCTATACCAACGATTACCTCCAGGTCGAGGACATGGCCGCGGCCTCTGGCGGGATGATCTTCATCAACGGCGTCGGCGCGATCTCCGGCCCGCTGATCACCGGCTGGGCGATGGGATTCTTCGGCCCTCCGGGCTATTTCCTCTACATCGGATCGCTGATGGTACTGATGTCTGGCTATGCCGCCTATCGCGCAATGGTGCGGCCGTCGCTGGAAATCGAAGACACCACCAGTTATGCGCCCGTGGCCCCCTCGGCCACCATGGTCGCCGTCGAATTCGCGCAGGAATATGCCGTTGCCGAGGCGGAAGAGAATGAAAAACCCTGATAAAGTGTTAACTCTGTCGCAATTTGTGAAGATCATTTTATCTAAACATTATGTAACGTGAATATAACGGGGGTGAATTTGAGGAGACCAATGATGGTTGCACCCGAAGATATCCTGGCCTTCTGGCTGGACGAAATCGGTCCCGACGGCTGGTACGCCGCCGATGAGGCCCTTGACGCGCAGATCCGGGAGAAGTTTCTTTCGGCCTGGACCAGCGCGATGGAGGGGCGTCACGCGCTCTGGCTGACTTATCCCAGCGGCACGCTGGCCTACCTGATCCTGCTGGATCAGTTCCCGCGCAACATGTTCCGCGGCGAGGCCCGGGCCTTCAGTTCCGACCGGATCGCCCTGGCGGCCGCCAAGGGCGCGATCGACAAGGGCTATGATCTCAAGATCGACCCGCCGGCGCGGCAGTTCTTCTACCTGCCGCTGATGCATTCGGAGAACCTCTGCGATCAGGAACGCTGCGTGCGGCTGATGGCCGACCGGATGCCCGACGCCGAAGGCAACCTGCTGCACGCCCGTGTCCATCGCGAGATCATCCGCAAGTTCGGCCGCTTTCCCTATCGCAACGAGGCGCTGTCGCGCCGGCACAGCCCGTCCGAGCAGGCCTTTCTGACCGAAGGCGGCTATGGCGAGACCCTGCAGGAGCTGCAGCAGGCCAGCTGAGCCTGCGCGCCCCAAGCGGCGATTGAAGCCCGGCCAGCCATCGGCTAGCGTTTCCCGACAACAGACCGGGAGGCGCAGCAATGGCAGGCCAGAGCTTTGACATGATCGTAATCGGGGCGGGGCCTGGCGGCTATGTCTCCGCCATCCGCGGCGCGCAGCTGGGGCTGAAGGTCGCCATTGTCGAACGCGAGCACATGGGCGGCATCTGCCTCAACTGGGGCTGCATCCCGACCAAGGCGCTGCTGCGCTCGTCGGAAGTCTTTCACCTGATGCAGAACGCCAAGGCCTATGGTCTCAAGGCCGAGACGGTGGACTATGATCTCGACGCGGTGGTCAAACGCTCGCGCGGCGTGGCCAAACAGCTCAACGCCGGCGTCGGCCACCTGATGAAGAAGAACAAGGTGACCGTGGTCATGGGCGAGGCGACGCTGCCTGCGCCGGGCAAGGTCACGGTCAAGACCGCCAAAGGCGGCGAAGAGCTGACAGCCAGGAACATCGTGCTCGCCACCGGCGCCCGCGCGCGGGAACTGCCGGGGCTCGAGGCCGACGGCGAACAGGTCTGGACCTACAAGCACGCGCTGCAACCCCCTCATATGCCCAAGAAGCTGCTGGTCATCGGCTCCGGCGCCATCGGCATCGAATTCGCCAGCTTCTACAACACCCTGGGGGCAGAGACGACAGTGGTCGAGGTGATGGACCGCATCCTGCCGGTCGAGGATGCCGAGATCTCGGCCTTCGCCAAGAAGGCCTTCGAGAAACAGGGCATGACGATCCGCGAGGGCTGCATGGTCAAGCAGCTCGACCGCGCCAAAGGCAAAGTCACCGCGCATCTGGACCAGGGCGGAAAGGTCACGAAGGAAGACTTCGATACGGTGATCTCGGCTGTGGGCATTGTCGGCAATACCGAGGGGCTGGGGCTCGAAGACCTCGGCGTGAAGGTCGAGAAGACCCATGTGGTCACCGACAGCCACTGCCGCACCGGTGTCGAGGGGCTTTATGCCATCGGCGATCTCGCCGGCGCGCCCTGGCTGGCGCACAAGGCCAGCCACGAGGGCGTCATGGTGGCCGAGCTGATTGCCGGCGGCGACCCCCATGCCGTTGACCCCGCGGCCATCGCCGGCTGCACCTATTGCCAGCCGCAGATCGCCTCTGTCGGGCTGACCGAGGCGCAGGCGAAAGAGGCCGGTCACGAGATCAAGGTCGGCCGCTTCCCCTTCATCGGCAACGGCAAGGCCATCGCATTGGGCGAGCCGGAGGGCATTATCAAGACGATCTTCGACGCCAAAACCGGCGCTCTGCTGGGGGCTCATATGGTCGGGGCCGAGGTGACCGAGCTGATCCAGGGCTATATCGTCGCCCGTCAGCTCGAGACCACGGAAGAAGACCTGATGAACACCGTCTTCCCGCATCCGACGTTGAGCGAGATGATGCACGAAAGCGTGCTGGATGCCTTTGACCGGGTCATTCACATGTAGGCGTTGCGCCCGCCGCCGATGTGGTGTGGCGTATTTAAGAAAGAGAAGAAGCAGCAGGGTCTTCTTCTCTTTGGCAAATACGCCAAACCGACCGTGACGCCGGGTGCTCCGGTCACGAAAAAGGCGCCCCCGGTGAGGGAGGCGCCCTTGAATTTCCTGGAAAAGCAGATCAGCGCTTTTCGATATCCACGTAGTCGCGCTGGGTCTCGCCGAGGTAGAGCTGGCGGGGCCGGCCGATCTTGTTCTGCGGATCGGTCAGCATTTCCTTCCACTGGCTCACCCAGCCGACGGTGCGCGACAGCGCGAAGATCGGGGTGAACATCGAGGTCGGGAAGCCCATCGCCTCGAGGATGATGCCGGAGTAGAAGTCGACGTTCGGGAAGAGCTTCTTCTCGGCGAAGTAGGGATCTTCCAGCGCCTGACGCTCCAGTTCCTTGGCGGTGGCCAGGATCGGGTTGTTCTCGACGCCGAGCAGGTCGAGCACCTCGTCGGCGGACTGCTTCATCACCGTCGCGCGCGGGTCGAAGTTCTTGTAGACGCGGTGGCCGAAGCCCATCAGGCGGAACGGATCGTTCTTGTCCTTGGCGCGGGCGATATACTCGGGGATATTCTCGGGCGAGCCGATTTCCTTGAGCATTTCCAGGCAGGCCTGGTTGGCGCCGCCGTGGGCCGGGCCCCAGAGGCAGGCAATGCCGGCCGCGATACAGGCGAACGGGTTGGCGCCGGAGGAGGAGGCGAGGCGCACGGTCGAGGTCGAGGCGTTCTGCTCGTGATCGGCGTGCAGCGTGAAGATCCGGTCCATGGCGCGGGCGAGGATCGGGTTGACCTCGTATTCCTCGGCCGGGACCGAGAAGCACATGCGCAGGAAGTTCGACGCATAGTCGAGATCGTTGCGCGGATACACGAAGGGCTGGCCGGTGTGGTACTTGTAGGCCCAGGCGGCAATCGTCGGCATCTTGGCGATCAGCCGGATCGAGGCGACCTCGCGCTGCCAAGGATCGGAGATGTCCGTGGAGTCGTGGTAGAAGGCCGACATCGCGCCGACCACGCCCACCATGATCGCCATCGGATGGGCGTCACGGCGGAACCCGCGGAAGAAATACTGCATCTGTTCGTGCAGCATGGTGTGGTGGGTCACCCGGCTCTCGAAATCCTCGAGCTCGGTGGCGGTGGGCAGGTTGCCGTAGAGCAGCAGGAAGCAGACCTCGAGGTAATGCGATTTGCCGGCCAGCTGGTCGATCGGGTAGCCGCGGTGCAGCAGCACGCCTTCTTCGCCGTCGATATAAGTGATGGTCGAGTCGCAGGCCGCCGTCGAGGTGAAGCCCGGATCATAGGTAAAGACACCCGCCTGGCTGTAGAGCTTGCGGATGTCGAGCACGTCCGGACCCACGGTCGGGCTGTGGATCGGGAGCTCATAGCTCTGATCGCCAATCGTGAGGTTCGCGGTCTTGTTGCTGTCTGCCATGGTCATCCCTTCGTCCTTGTGCCGCGCAATCCTGCAGCGGCCATCTATAAAGTCACGTGACGGTCAATCGGTTAACGAAATCTCAACCGGTGCCTTCAGCGGCCTGGGTCAGGCGCAGGATCGTTTCGTCCTTGCCCAGAACCAGCATCATGTCAAAGACGCTGGGGGTCACGGCGCGCCCGGCCAGAGCGGCCCTCAGGGGGCCTGCCATCTTCCCGAATTTGATCCCGAGCGCCTCGCCAACCTCGGCTGTGGCCGCCTCCAGCTCTTCCCGTGACCAGCTAACATTTTGCAACTGCGGCGTCAATCTCGCCAGTATACCACGGGATACATCGTCGAGGTTTTTCGCGGCCTTCTCGTCCGGCCGGACCGGGGTGTCGGTGAGCGCAAAGTGTGCTTTTTCAATCAGTTCCGGGAATGTCTTCGCGCGTTCCTTGAGGCAGTACATCGCGCTCAGCATTTTTGTTTTCTGCGCCTCGGTCAGCGGGGCGTTACCGGTAACATCGAGATATGCCTGCAATTCTTGCAGCAGCGCAGCATCGTCGGCCACGGCGATGTGCTGACCGCAGAGATTTTCCAGCTTCTTGAAGTCGAAGCGCGCCGGCGATTTGCCGATGCCGTCGAGGCCGAACCACTGGATGGCCTGGGCATCGGTAAAGAATTCATCGTCGCCATGGCTCCAGCCCAGCCGCGCGAGATAGTTGCGCATGCCGGCCGCGGGATAGCCCATCGCCTGATATTCCTCGACCCCGAGCGCGCCGTGGCGCTTCGAGAGCTTCTTGCCGTCGGGCCCGTGGATCAGCGGGATATGCGCCCAGACCGGCACGTCCCAGCCCATTGCCTCGTAGATCATCATCTGCCGCGCGGCATTGTTGAGGTGATCATCGCCGCGGATCGCATGGGTCACGCCCATGTCGTGATCGTCGACAACCACCGCCAGCATGTAGACCGGCGTGCCGTCAGAGCGCAGCAGCACCATGTCATCGAGCTGATCGTTGCGGATGGTGACATCGCCCTGCACCTGGTCGCGGATCACTGTCGCGCCCTCCTGCGGCGCCTTGATCCGCACCACGAAAGGCGCCTCGGGATGGGTCGCCGGATCGGCGTCGCGCCAGGGCGAGCGGAACAGGGTCGATTTGCCCTCGGCCTTTGCGGCCTCGCGGAAGGCGGCGATCTCGTCCTGGGTCGAGAAGCACTTGTAGGCCTTGCCCTCGGCCAGAAGCTGGTGCGCCACCTCGGCGTGGCGGTCGGCGCGGGCATGCTGGCTGATCACCTCGCCGTCGTGGTCGAGCCCGAGCCAGTCCAGCCCGCGCAGGATCGCATCGGTGGCCTCGGGGGTCGAGCGTGCGCGGTCGGTGTCTTCGATGCGCAGCAGGAACTTGCCGCCACGGCCGCGGGCAAAGAGCCAGTTGAACAGCGCGGTGCGGGCGCCGCCGATGTGAAGGAAACCTGTGGGCGAGGGGGCGAAACGGGTCACCACCGGAGAGACGTCGGACATGGGGGCCGTTAACCTTTCGATAACCATGGCGGGATAGCTTGGGGCCTGATTACCCTCCGCAGCGGGCGGGAACAAGCATGAGGATTTTGCAGGCGATCGGCATGGGGGTGCTGGCCCAGCGGGGGGCGCTGATGCCCTGGTCGCCGGTGATGCTGGGCCTGGGGATCGGGGTCTACTTTGCCTTGCGGGTCGAGCCGCCGATCTGGCTGCTTTTCGGCCTCGGCCTTTGTGCCGCGGGGTTTTTTCTGGCGGCGTGGAAGGCCGGGCCTCTGCTCGGGCCCGGCCTTCTGGCGCTGGGGCTGGTGGCGGCGGGTGTGGCGCTGGCCGGGGCGCGGGCCCATGCGGTCAAGGCGCCGGTACTGGATTTTCGGTATTACGGCCCGATCGAAGGGCGCATCGTCGGGATCGACCGCTCGGCCTCCGGCGCCTTGAGGTTGACGCTGGACGAGGTGCGCCTGCGCCGGGTCCGCGACATTCCCGAACGCGTGCGGATTTCCCTGCATGGCCCTCCGGGTGCGGCGCCCCGGCCCGGCATGCGGGTGATGACCACTGGTCACCTTTCGCCGCCGCAGGGCCCGGTCGAGCCCGGCGGCTTCGACTTTCGCCGCCACGCCTGGTTTCTGCAGATCGGCGCGGTGGGCTACACCCGCGTGCCGCTCTTGGTGAGCGCCGAGGCCGACGGGCGCCAGCCGGTCTTTGCCCTGCGCATGCGCCTGTCGCAGGCGGTTCAGGCGGCGCTGCCGGGCGAGGTCGGCGCTTTCGCCGCCGCGATCACCACCGGCGACCGCTCCGGCATGGGGCTGGCGACGCAGCAGGCGCTGCGCGACACAAACCTTGCCCATCTTCTGGCCATCTCCGGCTTGCATATGGGGCTGCTGGCGGGATTTGTCTTCGGCGCGGTGCGGCTGGCGCTGGCGCTGGTGCCGGTGGTGGCGCTGCGCGTCCCGGTCCGCAAGATCGCGGCATTGGCCGCCCTGGCTGCCTCGGCCGGTTACCTCGCGCTCTCCGGCGGCAATGTCGCGACAGAGCGCGCCTTTGTCATGGTCGCGGTCGCCCTGGTCGCCGTGCTCTGTGACCGCCGCGCCATCAGCCTGCGGGCGGTGGCCGTGGCGGCGCTGATCGTTCTGGTCCTGCGGCCAGAGGCCATGCTCGGCCCCGGTTTCCAGATGTCGTTTGCCGCCACGACCGCGCTGGTGGCGGTCTTTTCCCGATTGCGCAGCGCCCCGCAAAGACTGCCACGCTGGCTCTGGCCGGTGCTGGCGGTCATGTTGTCCTCGGCCGTGGCCGGGTTTGCCACCGCACCGGTCGCAGCCGCGCATTTCAACCGCGTCGCGCAATGGGGCCTGATCGCCAATCTCTCGACCGTGCCGCTCATGGGCGTCCTGATCATGCCCGCCGCCGTGGTCGCCGCCTGCCTCGCGCCCTTCGGCCTCGAAGCTCCGGCGCTCTGGGTGCTGGGGCAGGGCCTTGCCTGGGTGCTGGCAGTGGCGCATGAGGTCTCCGGTTGGCAGGGCGCTCTACGTCACGTGGTTGCGCCCGGACCCACGGTTCTGCCGTTGCTGGCTGCCGGCGGGCTGTTCGCCATGCTGTGGCGCGGTCGGCTCGCCTTTCTGGGCGCCTTCCCGATGGCCATTGCCTTTGCGCTCTGGTCGTCGTCGGTCAGGCCAGAGCTTCTGGTGGCCGAAAGCGGTGCTCTCGTCGGCCTTATGGGAAGCGAGGGCCGCGCGCTGAGCCGTGACAGCAGCGCCGGTTTCGTGGCCCGGGTCTGGCTCGAGAACGACGGCGATGGTGCCGACCAAATCAGCGCAGCGGGCCGTTGGCCTGAGTCCGTTCGCGGGTTGGCCCAGATACCCTTGCCGAACGGTGGTATGCTCTGGCACCTCTCCGGAAAAGGCGCGCGCTCGGCATTTCCGGGCTGCAGTTCGGCCGACATCGCGGTCTTCAACACCCCGGGTTTTTATCCCGATGCCTGCGCAGTCCATACGCCCGAAACATTGCGCAGGACCGGTGCCTTGGCGATTGGTTTCTCCAACGGTTTCCCTATCGTCACCACGGTCGCTCAGCGCAGCGGCGACCGGCTCTGGGTGCCCAAAGGTCAATAGGTGCGGATCAACCCGACAAGACGCCCCTGAACCTTGACCTTGTCCTCCGACACCATGCGGGTTTCATAGGCCGGGTTTGCAGCCTCAAGGGCGATGGCCCCGCCGCCGGCGCGCCGATACCGTTTCAACGTCGCTTCCTGGCCTTCGATCAAGGCCACGACGATATCACCATTGTCCGCCGCATCGGTTTCCCGGATCACCACGACGTCGCCATCGTTGATCCCGACGTCGATCATCGAATCGCCTTTGACTTCCAAGGCGTAATGATCTGAGCCCTGCCGCACCATCATACCCGGCACCGCCACGGAATAGGACGCGTGGCTGATCGCCTCGATCGGTACGCCGGCGGCAATCTGACCCATCACCGGCAGCTCAGCCACATGCATTGGCGTGGCCTGCAGACCGTGCGACCCGCCACCACCGCCGTCGGTAACCTTGGGCTGAGTGGCAACCGTCGGTGCGCCGCCCAGCGACTCGGGCAGTTTGACGATTTCCAATGCCCGCGCCTTGTGAGCGAGACGTCGAATGAAGCCCCGTTCCTCGAGCGCCGTGATGAGCCGATGGATGCCCGACTTCGACCTCAGGTCGAGGGCCTCCTTCATTTCGTCGAACGAGGGCGAAACACCATCGCGCTGGATGCGCTTGTTAATGAAATTCAGCAAATCCAGCTGTTTCTTCGTCAACATCCTGTCGCCCTTCGCTGCTGTCGATTTTGTTTTGTTCTACCCATGTTCCCGTTTTGTGTCAATCGCTCTGTGGATAACACCGAAGGAACATCGCTAAAATTGCAGGTGAAGACTTAAGAACTCTTTAACTTCCCAATGCGATATATTCGACCATCTCGCCGGCCTCGCGCGGCCCGTCGTGCGGTGGACGGACCAGCAGCGCATTGGCCTGCGACAGAACATTCAGAAGGGAGGAATCCTGGGCATCGAACGGCGCGATGCCCTCATGCGTCAACCTGGCGCGCATATAGTGCTCTCGTGGGCCATTCGCGGCAATTGCCTGAGCAAGTGGCGCGGAGGTTCGAGGGGCAGGACGGGAAGGCAGCCCGATCATGGCGCGGATGACCGGAGCCAGGAAGACGTGCCCGCACACCATGGCTGAGACCGGGTTTCCGGGCAGCCCGAGCATCATGGCGCGACCCAGACGACCGGCCATCAGCGGCTTTCCGGGCCGCATGGCGACCTTGTAGAAGGCGCGTTCCATACCTCGCTCGGCGGTAACCTTGGCGACGAGGTCATGGTCGCCGACGCTCGCCCCGCCGATGGTGACGATCAGATCGGCGTCGGCGGCAAGGTCGAGGGTCGTGGACAGCGAAGAGACGGTATCGCGCGCAACCGGCAGCAACCGCGGCGCGGCGCCGAGGTTGCGCAACAGGGCATGCAGGCCGAATGTGTTGGAAGCGATGATCTGATCTGGACCAGGCGCTTCGCCGGGCATGACAAGTTCGTCACCGGTCGAGATCAGCGCGACGCTGGGTTGGCGGGAGACGGTCACGCGCGGCACGTTCATCGAAGCCAGAAGGGCGATATCCTCGGGGCTCAAGCGCCGCGGTGCCGAGAGCCGGCTGCCGATGCGAAAATCGCCGGCGGCGGGGCGAATGTGGGGGCCTGTGTCGAGCTGGTCGCCAAGGACTATCTGGTCGCCATCGCGCGTGACGTCTTCCTGGATCACCACGCGGTCTGCGCCCTCGGGCAACGGGGCACCGGTGAAAATGCGCACAGCCTGGCCGCTGGACAGGACGCCGTTGAAACGGTGACCGGCCGCGGCCTCGCCGATCACTGTGAAACGGGCACCGGGGTGTGCCTGGGCACCGATTACTGCATAGCCGTCCATGGCAGAGGCGGCGAAGGGTGGTTGATCTCGGGTCGAGACAGCGTCTTCGGTCAGTATCCGCCCGGCCGCTTGCAGCAGCGGCACCTGCTCCGACGGCATCGGCGCGGCAAGCGCGAACAAGTGATCAAGTGCCTCGGAGACCGATATCATGACGCTTCGTAACGTCCTGATTTTCCGCCGTCCTTCAAGGTCACGCGGATGCCGCCGATGACCATCTCCTTGTCCACGGCCTTGGCCATGTCATAGACGGTCAGCGCCGTAACCGACACGGCGGTGAGGGCTTCCATCTCGACGCCGGTCTGGCCGGTGGTCTTGACCGTGGCGTTCAGGCGCAGGCCGGGCAAATCCGGATCTGGGGCCAGATCGACGGCGACCTTGGTGATCGACAAAGGGTGACAGAGCGGGATCAGCGACGAGGTCTGCTTAGCACCCATGATCCCCGCAAGCCGGGCGACGGAAATCACGTCACCCTTCTTGGCGCGACCTTCGGTAATGATATCAAATGTTTCCCGCGCCATCTTGATGTAGCCTTCAGCGGTGGCGATGCGCGATGTCACCGCCTTGTCGGAGACATCGACCATATGAGCATCGCCCTTGGCGTCGAAATGTGTGAGCTCAGCCATGCGCGGCCACCGGATTGGCCAGCAGGGTGCGGGTGGCGGTTTCGACGTCGTCCTGGCGCATCAGGCTTTCGCCGATCAGGAAGGTCCGTGCGCCGTGTCGTGCCATGTCGGCGAGGTCTTCCGGGCCGGTCAAGCCGCTCTCGGAAATCAGGAGCTTGCCGTCGGGGGCGCGTTTCGACAGCTCACGCGTGGTGTCAAGAGTGGTCTCGAAGGTCTTGAGATTGCGGTTGTTTACGCCGAGAAGCGGTGATTTCAGCGCCAGCGCGCGGTCAAGCTCGGCACCGTCGTGCACCTCGACAAGCACGTCCATGTGCCAGGAAAAGGCGGCGTCTTCGAGCTCCTGCGCCTGGGCGTCTGAGACGCTGGCCATGATGATCAGGATACAATCCGCGCCAAGCGCGCGGGCCTCGGCCACTTGATAGGTGTCGTAAATGAAATCTTTACGAAGTGCCGGCAGGCTGGTGGCAGAGCGGGCTTCGGTCAGGAAGCTCTTGGCGCCTTGAAAGGAGGGTGTATCGGTCAAAACGGAAAGACAGGTTGCGCCGCCGGCCTCATAAGCCTGGGCGAGCTTGGCCGGGTCGAAATCGGCGCGGATCAGACCTTTGGAGGGCGAGGCTTTCTTGACTTCGGCGATCAGCCCGTAGCCGTCGCTCGAGGCGCGCCGCAGCGCTTCGGCAAAGCCGCGCGTGGGGCCCGCCGCTCGGGCGGCCTCTTCAACGGCAGAGCGCGGGGTCGCGGCCTTGTCGGCGGCGATCTCTTCGAGCTTGTAAGCCTTGATCTTGTCGAGAACGGTCTGGGTCATCTGCCTGTCCAGTCTATCGCGGTATCGCCTTGCTTCTTAAGCCAGTCGTTGACGCGACTAAAGGGCCGCGAGCCGAAAAAACCGCGTCGGGCCGACAGCGGCGAGGGATGCGCGGTTTGGATACGAAGGTGATCGGGGTTGGTGAGCCGCGTGCCGAGCTTTTGCGCCGGTTTGCCCCAGAGCAGGAGCGCGCGCGGGGAACTGTCGAGTTCGGCAAGGATATCGGCTGTGAGATCGGCCCAGCCGAGTTTGAGGTGGCCGCCGGCGTCGCCGGCAGGCACGCTGAGCGCGGTGTTGAGCAGGAGCACGCCCTGGCGGGCCCAGAAACGCAGGTCGCCATTGGCCGGGCAGGCACCGAGGTCTTCGGTCATCTCGGCGTAGATGTTGCGCAGGGACCGAGGCAGCGGGCTGACCTCGGGCGCGACCGAAAAGGCCAGGCCGTGGGCGTGGCCGGGGGTCGGGTAGGGATCCTGGCCTAGGATCAGAACGCGCACCTCCGCAGGGGCGCAGGCGTCGAGCGCGGCAAAGGTCTGGCGCGCCGGTGGCAGGACCGCGCGGGTCTCGGCGGCAAGCGCCGCCTCGACCCGGGACCAGGTGGTTGAGAAGAAGGGCAGATGTGCCCAGGCCTGCGGGATCTGTCGGGCGCTCATGCGCCCTGGGTTGCTTGCGCCAGCGCGATGATCCGGGCCTTGGCGGCACCGCTGTCGATCGATTGCGCCGCCAGGTCGACACCGGTTTTCAGGTCGGGAGCCTTCTCGGCCACCACCAGCGCGGCGGCAGCGTTGAGCAGCACGGCGTCGCGATAGGCCGAGGTCTCGCCTTCGAGCAGGGCGGCAAAGGCGCGGCCGTTCTCTTCGGGCGAGCCGCCGAGGATCGCCTCCAGCGGATGCTCGGGCAGGCCGGCATCCTCGGGGTGAATCTCGCGGTCGGTGATCTGGCCGTTCTCGAGCGCGGCAACCCAGGAGACCCCGGCGATCGACAGCTCGTCGGTGCCGTCGGAGCCATGCACCAGCCAGGCGCGCTCGGAGCCCAGCGTCTGCAGCGTCTCGGCCATCGGCCGGATCAGTTCGCGGGAAAAGGCACCGGTGAGCTGGCGTGTCACCCCGGCCGGGTTGGTCAGCGGCCCGAGGATGTTGAAGATCGTGCGGGTGCCCAGTTCCTGCCGGGTTGGCATGACATGGGCAATCGCCGGGTGGTGCATCGGTGCCATCATGAAGCAGATGCCACAGTCGGCCAGGGCGCGTTCGGCCACATCCGGCCCGACCATGACGTTCACGCCCATCTGGGTCAGCGCATCAGCGGCGCCGGATTTGGACGACAGGTTGCGGTTGCCGTGCTTGGCCACCGGCACGCCGGCGCCGGCCACGACAAAGGCGGTGGCGGTCGAGATGTTGAGCGTGCCCTTGCCGTCACCGCCGGTGCCGACGATGTCCATGGCCCCCTCGGGCGCCTTGACCGGATTGCACTTGCTGCGCATCACCGCGGCGGCAGCGGCGTATTCCTCGACCGTCTCGCCCCGTGTGCGCAGCGCCATCAACAGGCCGCCGATCTGGCTCGGCGTGGCCTGGCCCTCGAACAGGATCTCGAAGGCGGTCTCGGCCTCGGCACGGGTCAGCGGGCGGTCGGCGGCGGCGGCGATCAGCGGCTTCAGACGATCGCTCATGCCGGCACCCTCATCAGATCGGTGAAATTGCGCAGCAGGGCGTGGCCATGCTCGGACCGGATCGATTCCGGGTGGAACTGCACGCCGTGGATCGGCAGGGTCTTGTGCTGCAGACCCATGATGGTGCCATCCTCGAGCTCGGCGGTCACTTCGAGACAGTCGGGCAGGCTCTCGCGCTCGACCACCAGCGAATGATAGCGAGTGGCGTCGAAGGGCGAGGGCAGGCCGGCAAAGACGCCCTTGCCGCCATGGTGCATCTTGCCCATCTTGCCGTGAACGATCTCGTGGCAGCGCACCACCTTGCCGCCGAAGGCCTGGCCGATGGCCTGGTGACCCAGGCAGACGCCCATCAGCGGAATGCCGGTCTCGGCCGCGGCCTCGACCAGCGCCAGGCAGATGCCGGCCTGGGAGGGATCGCAGGGACCGGGCGACAGCAGGATGCCGGCGGGATTCAGCGCCATGGCCTCCTGCACGTTGAGCGCATCATTGCGATGGACCTGAACATCGGTGCCCAGTTCGCCCAGATAATGGACCAGGTTATAGGTGAAACTGTCGTAGTTATCGATGAGCAGCAGCATGGAATGAACTTTGCCGTTAGGGGCTGGGAAGGGGGGCCTTCACCGCAGTATAAGGATCGGGGTATACATGTTCAGGCTTGGCCGCCAGCGTCAAGAGGCGCCGGGGGTTGCGGTTGCCCGTGCCCGGTGAAAAAGAGGCGCGGTGAGGTTCGAGGAGAAGGCAGGCATGGCACATAATTTCGTGACGGGGGCACTCGCGGGTCTCGTTGTGGCGGGTCTCGGGGCGGGGACGGTCTCGGTCCTGATGGGGCCGGTGGTCTCGCCGCGCCCGGATGTCGCCGCGGCGGTCGAGCCCACCGCCGGCACGCCGCCACCGGCCGCCGAGCCGGATGCCCTGCCGCGGGCCGGTCTGGGGGATGGTGCCTCGCCGCAGGCGCCCTCGCCGGGCATACCAGAGCCCGACTCCGGCGCCGAAGAGGCCGGCGAAGTGGCCGACACTCGCTCGACCGGGCGGCCGGAAACCGGCGCGGTGCCGGATCTCGGCCCGGTGCCGGACAGCGACGGTGCGGGCCAGGTGGCGGCCGGCAGCGATGCGCCGGTGATGCCGGGCCAGCCCGGGGCACAGCCCGAGCGGCCCGAGGCCGACGAATTGTCGATTTCGAACAACCCGGCGCAGCCGTCGTCACCGGCGGTCGAGGAAGCCGCGCCGCAGTTGGGTCCGGTCGAGGCCGAGGTCGCCGAGGCGCCCATGGCGCCAGAGGCCGAGGCGCCGGTGACGGCCGAAGGCGATCCGGCGCGCACCGAGGCCGCTCCCGCCGACAGCCAGGTGACCCCGGGCGCGCCAGCCGCGGCGCCGGAGGCGGCAGAGGGCATTGCCGGTTTGACGCCCGAGGCTGGCGATCAGCCCGAGACGCCGCTGGCGTCGGTCACCGCGCCGGAGGCGCCGCAGACCGCCAATGCGCCAGAGGCCCCGACCGGCGAACAGACCCCGCCGAGCCCGGTGGTGGTGCCGGAAGAGCCGCCGGTGGTGGCCATGGTCGACGAGGCGCGCCCCGCGCCTGAACCTGCGTCTGAACCCGAGCCCGCCCCGGAACCCGCCGTCGCGCCCGAGCCCGAGCCTGCGCCCGAACCTGACCCCGAGCCGGCCCCGGAGCCCGAATCTGAACCTGCGCCGGAACCCGCCCCCGTGGTCGTGACCGAGGCGCCCCGCGTGCCCGAAACCCCGGTCGAGCCAGCGCCGGAAGTGGCCTCAGAGGAACCGGCCCGCCCGCAGGTCTCTTCGCTGATCGCCCGCGACGCCGACCAGACCGGCCGGCCCAGCATCGGCACCCCGGCAGGAACCCTGACCGACCGGGCGACTGCGGTCACCACCAACCGCCTGCCGACCCTCGCTGAAGAGCCCGACCCCAAGGCCGCCGTGCTGCGCCCGATCGAGGCCTATGCCGCGCGAGCCGAGGTCGAAGAGGACAAGCCGTTGATGTCGATCGTGCTGATCGACGACGGCAGCACGCCGCTGGGCCTCGAAGCGCTCGAGGCCTTCCCCTATCCGATCACCTTTGCCGTCGACACCGCCTGGTCCGGCGCGGCCGAGGCTATGCGCAGCTACCGGGCCGCCGGTTTCGAGGTGATGGCCCTGGCCGATCTGCCCGAAGGCGCGCGGGCGCAGGATGCCGAGGTCACGCTGAGCTCGGCGCTGGCGGCGGTGCCAGAGGCGGTTGCCGTGCTCGAAGGCAGCGCCGGCGGGCTTCAGGCCAACCGCGAGATCGCCGAACAGGTGGCGGGCATCCTCGCCGAGAGCGGCCATGGCCTCGTGCTCTATCCGCAGGGGCTCAACACCGGCCAGGCGCTGGCGTCCCGCGCCGGTGTGCCGGCGGCGACGCTGTTTCGCGATTTCGACAGCAAGGGCCAGAGCGCAACGGTGATCCGCCGGTTCCTCGACCAGGCCGCCTTCAAGGCGGGGCAGGAGGGCGCGGTGATCATGCTCGGCCGGCTGCGCCCCGAGACGATCTCGGCGCTGTTGATCTGGGGTCTGCAGGATCGCGCCAGCCGCGTGGCCTTCGTGCCGGTCAGCCAGGTGCTGTTGCCCGACGGCGCGGACAGCTAGGCGCTGTCAGGCAAGGGGAGGGTCAGGCGAAAAATCAGTCAGGCAAAGGGCTTGTCAGGGCGCAGCAGCGCCTGGTCGCTCTCGGTCAGCTGGCTGTAGGTGCGAAAGCCCGCCGCGCGCCCGACGCGCAGCGCGCCCGCCATGCCGCGGCCCAGGTGCTCCCAGACGATGCGGGTCATGCGGTGGCTGTTCTCGCTCTCGTGGGTGATGCGGGTGGTAAAGCCGGTCCAGGTGTTGTTCTCGAGCGAGGGCACCCGGTGCAGATAGGTGAACGAGCCGCTGGTGGCGCCGCGCCGCGCCACGATGGCCGCCACGCCGCGATCCTGACGGAAGAAGAAACCGCCGAATTCGCGGCCCCGGGGGCTCTCGGGCAGGCCGACGCGCGACATCGCCTCGCGCGCCTCGTGGCCGCGCACGAAACAGAAATCTCCCAGTCGATAGACATAGACCAGCGCCTCGACGAATTTCTGCTGATCCATGAACGACCGGCGGATGAAGCGGTAGAAGCCGTCAGGCAGCAGATCCTGGCTGATTTCGGTGAGATGCGGCCCGAGAAACCCTGCCAGTTCCGGGTGCTGCATCACAAAGCCAGAGGTTGTCGCTATTTGGTCCACCGGCTCGAGCAATATGCGCGCATCAACGTCAAAGAAGGTGCAGATGCGATGCAACACGTCGGGGCGAGGAAAGCTCTCGCCGCTCAGGTAACGGTTGAACTGGGTGCGATTGATGCCAAGATCGCGGCACAAGCCGGAAATCGACGGCGCCTCGCGGCACAGATGCTTGAGATTTGCCCCGAACATGGCCCGCAATTCGGCGGGTGAGGCAGACGGACGGGGCAGGGTTGTGGCAGGGTTCGACAAGTTTTGCATCTCGCAGCATGGGGTCAGGTCGGATCAGGCGCACATCACGGGAAAAACTCACGAATCCGGACGGTTGGACCATGAAATGATGCTGGTTCGCGTCAGCAGACGCGGATTAGCTACAAACCTGACCCAAGCTGGCACAAATTACAAGAGCGGCTGACCCTCTCAGCACATTCGCAAGGGCGAAAATTGTGCCACATTTGTCCCCAACGATACGTAAACGAGACGCAAAAAAGGTGAACGCGATGTCACTTGGACGCATGTGTGGGGTGGTGCTTTGGGCCAATCCGGACGACCAGAAAGCGGTGGTCTGGTGCGAGGATCAGGGCAATCTGGCCTTCTACGTCGAGCCAAAGGAAACCGCGCTGACCGGCGTGGCCCTGGACGCCGGCGACCTGATCGAATTCGAATTGCGCGAAGAGCGTCAGTTCCGCCGGGTGACCAACCCGACGCTGCTGGTGCAGGACCATGCGCCCGAACTGGTGGCCCGGCTGGGCTCCTGCGCCAACTCGGGCGCGCTGGCCAGCAAGCCTGACAATGTCGTGCCTTTCCCGAGGGCCCGGGGCTGGGCCGCCCCGCTCGCCACCACTCACGTCACGGCCTGAAACCGGGGTCGGCCGCGCGTGGGGGTGCGGCCTGCCTGAAAACGCCGCCGCAGGCCAGAGGGCCGCGGCGGCGTTTTTGCGTCTGTCATCGGAGGGTGGGGCGCCCGGCGGTCAGGCGCCCTTTGGCGTCAGTGCGGACCGCGACTGATTGCCGCGACGCCGGTACGCGCCACCTCGACCAGGCCCAGCGGCCGCATCAGGTCGGCGAAGGCGTCGATCTTGTCCGGCGCGCCGGTGATCTGGAAGACAAAGCTCTCGAGCGTCGAATCCACCACATGGGCACGGAACACATCCGCCAGCCGCAGCGCCTCGACCCGGTCGTCGCCCTTGCCGGCGACCTTGACCAGCGCCAGCTCGCGCTCGACCGAGGGGCCCTCGACCGTCAGGTCATGCACCTCGTGCACCGGCACGATGCGGCCGAGCTGCGCCTTGATCTGTTCGATCACCTGCGGCGTGCCGGTGGTGACAACGGTGATCCGCGACAGGTGCCCGGTGTGGTCGACCTCGGCCACGGTCAGGCTTTCGATGTTGTAGCCCCGGCCGGAAAACAGCCCGATCACCCGCGCGAGGACGCCGGGTTCGTTGTCGACGATGAGCGCCAGGGTATGACGCTCCTGAACGTCCGAGAAATTCGGCCGCAGGTTGTAGGCAGAGTGCTTCGACGAGCCCTTCTTGATCTTTAGCGCAGACATGATCTCTTCTTCTCTTTTCAAATACCGCCGGGGGTCCGGGGGCAGAGCCCCCGAACAGCGCGTCGTCAGACCATCACCGCGCCCTTGGCGCCAATGGCATCCTTGGTCGAGGCCGCGCCCAGCAGCATCTTGTTGTGCGGCTCGCCCGACGGGATCATCGGGAAGCAATTCTCGTGCTTCTCGACCAGGCAGTCGAAGATCACCGGGCCGTCATAGGCGATCATCTCCATGATCGCGTCATCCAGCTCTTCGGCATCCTTGACGAGGAAGCCCTTGGCGCCGAAGGCCTCGGCGAGCTTGACGAAATCGGGCAGCGCCTCGGACCAGGAGTGCGAATAGCGCTGGCCGTGCAGCAGCTCCTGCCACTGGCGCACCATGCCCAGGCGTTCGTTGTTGAGGATGAACTGCTTGACCGGCAGGTCGAACTGCATCGCCGTGCCCATTTCCTGCATGTTCATCAGCCAGGACGCCTCGCCCGCGACGTTGATCACCAGCGCCTCGGGGTGGGCGACCTGAACGCCGATCGACGCCGGGAAGCCATAGCCCATGGTGCCCAGGCCCCCGGAGGTCATCCAGCGGTGCGGGTCCTCGAAGCCCAGGTATTGCGCCGCCCACATCTGGTGCTGGCCGACCTCGGTGCAGATGTAGCGGTCATGCCCCTTGGTCAGCGCTTCCAGACGCTCGAGAGCGTACTGCGGCTTGATGCCGGCGCCGTCGTTCTTGTAGCTCAGGCAATTGACGCGGCGCCAATCCTCGATCTGCGCCCACCACTTCTGCAGGCCCTCGCGGTTGACCTTGCGGCCGCGCGCCTTCCAGACCTTGAGCACATCCTCCAGCACGTGGCCGACGTCGCCGATGATCGGCATGTCGACGCGGATCACCTTGTTGATCGAGCTGGGATCGATGTCGATATGCGCCTTGCGGCTGTGCGGGCTGAAGGCATCGAGCCGGCCGGTGATCCGGTCGTCGAAGCGTGCGCCCACGTTGATCATCAGGTCGCAGCCGTGCATCGCCAGGTTGGCCTCGTAGAGACCATGCATCCCGAGCATGCCCAGCCAGGCCTTGCCGCTGGCCGGATAGGCGCCAAGGCCCATCAGCGTCGAGGTGATCGGAAAGCCGGTGGCCTCGACCAGTTCGCGCAGCAGCTGGCTGGCCGCCGCGCCAGAGTTGATCACGCCGCCGCCGGTATAGAACACCGGGCGTTCGGCGGTCTCGATCGCCTCGACCAGTTCGGTGATCGTCTCCATGTCGCCTTTCACCCGCGGCTGGTAGTGGCCGAGGTCGGCCTTGGCCGGCGGGGTATAGGCGGCAGAGGCGAACTGCACGTCCTTTGGAATGTCGATCAGCACCGGGCCGGGGCGGCCCTGGGTCGCCACGTGAAAGCCTTCGTGGATCACCGAGGACAGGTCCTTGGTGTCCTTCACCAGCCAGTTCATCTTGGTGCAGGGCCGGGTGATGCCGACGGTATCGGCCTCCTGAAAGGCATCCGAGCCGATCATGAAGGTCGGCACCTGGCCGGTCAGCACGACGATCGGGATCGAATCCATCAGCGCATCGGTCAGGCCGGTCACCGCGTTGGTGGCACCGGGGCCAGAGGTCACCAGAACGACGCCGGGCTTGCCGGTCGAGCGGGCATAGCCCTCGGCGGCATGCACCGCGGCCTGTTCGTGCCGCACGAGGATGTGGCGAATCTCGTTCTGCTGAAAGACCTCGTCATAAATCGGTAGCACCGCACCGCCCGGATAGCCGAATACCGTGTCAACGCCTTGGTCCTTGAGGCATTGAACCACCATCTTTGCTCCGGTCATCTGACGTGTCATCTTGTTGCTCCGTTCATGACGTCATCATTCTTTCTTCTGCGCACAAAAAAACCCCCGAAAACTTCGGGGGCGCATGGGGTACCATCAGGGTGTCCGTTACCGGCCCATGCGCCACTTCACTACTACGACGACTAGACGTGTCATTCTGCGACCTTCCTTGTGCGTGTGCGCGACACTAGGTGAGGCCAGCGGGAGGGTCAACCGCTGTTTGGCCGGTTTTCTTTGCAAAAGTTGCTGGCGGGGCCAGTTTGGCGACAGGAATGCAAAGATGATCCCGCCGGTCCGACATTTGCACGGCGGTGCGGCAGGAGCCATTTCGGCGGCGAGAACCGCCCCGGGCGGGGGTCGCTGCCCCTGCGTCAGGGGGTGCTGCGGGCCGGAGAGGGGCGGCGCGCATCCTGTGAGCGCTACCGGACGCTTAACAAGGCAAATATGTTTGATTCACAGGCACTTGCCTGCCCCTGCGGCAAAGGGGCAGGGAGCAAGCGGTTGCCTCCAAACCCCTTCGGATGCAAGTCGAAAAAATGGTGAATCCGGGAAATGTGGGTATTTCCACGCGGCACGTCACCCGCTAACCTCCGCCTCGTTACCAACGATCCGTCATGGTCCCGCCGGCGCAAGCCGACAGCCGGGAGCGTGGCACCAAAAAAACCATGGGAGGTATATAATGGATCGTCGTTCATTCCTGAAGAATTCTGCACTCGGCGGCACCGCGGCCGCAGCCACCACTCTGGCTGCTCCGGCCTATGCCCAGGGCAAGCGAACCCTGCGCCTGGTCACCTCGGTGCCCGAAGGCTTTGCCATCTTCGACGATGCGGCACAGTATTTCACCGACGCCGTCAACGCGATGTCGGAAAACATCACCATCCAGAAGAACCCCGCCGGCACCCTCGTGGGCGCCTTCGAGGTGTTCGACGCCGTGACCGCCGGCCAGGCCGACCTCTATCACTCGGCCGACTACTACTTCGGCGGCCAGCACCCGGGCTACTACTTCTACACCGCCGTGCCCTTCGGTGGCACCGGCCAGGAACTGATGAACTGGTACCTGCACGACGGCGGCAAGGAGCTGCATGACGAGCTGGGCGAAATCTTCGGCCTGAAATCCTTCCTCGCCGGCAACACCGGCCTGCAGCCGGGTGGCTGGTTCAACAAGGAAATCAACTCGGCAGAAGACCTGCAGGGCCTCAAGTTCCGCATGCCCGGCCTCGGCGGCCGCGCGCTGGGCCTGACCGGTGCCTCGGTGCAGAACGTGCCGGGTGGCGAGATCTACCAGGCGCTGTCCTCCGGCTCGATCGACGGTGCCGAGTGGATCGGTCCCTTCGCCGACGAACGCCTCGGTCTGCAGGAAGTCTGCCAGTTCTACTACACCGCCGGTTTCCACGAGCCGGGCTCGGCGCTGTCGTGTGCCTTCAACCGCGACGTCTTCAACGAGCTGGATGCAGCCGACCAGAAGATCGTCGAGATCGCGGCGCAGGCGACCCACCACTGGTCGCTGGCACAGAGCTACGCCAACAACGCGGCCGCGCTCGAGCGTCTGCAGTCCGGCGGCACCAAGCTGATGACCTTCCCCGACGACGTCTGGGAAGCCTTCGGCAAGGGTTCGCAGGAAGCGCTCGACGAGCACATGGGTGACGAGCTTTATGCCCGCATCCGCGAAAGCTTCAACGCGTCGCTCAAGAAGTCGTCGAAATGGACCTCGGTCTCCGACGACGCCTATCGCCAGCAGCGTGACCGCGTTCTGGGCTGATCGCCTTGAATTCTGACTGAATGAGGTCCCCGGCACCCGTGCCGGGGGCCTTGCTGTACCGACGGAACGGACCTGAAGGTCCGACCGGACGTGGGGATATCGAAAGGGGACAAGATGCTGGACGGTCTTGTTTGGGCGCTGCAGAACCTCGTTCTGGCGTTTTACAACCTCGCCACTGCATTGATCAACTGGAACCAGTGGATGGGCTGGACCGGAGGTCTGGAAGAGACCGAGGACAAGGAAGCGCTGATGCGCTTCATCTATTACGGTGGGTCGATCGAGCTGTTTTTCGTGGCGTTCACCTTCTTCCTGGTGATCTTCCTCGTCGGGCTCTGGAGCCGCAAGTTCCTCTGGGGCGTGGTGATCGGGCTCGAGGGCTTTGCCAACGGCATCGGCCGCTTCTTTGCCTGGGCCGGGCTGCTGATGGTGATCCAGCAGATCCTGATCGTCTTCAACCAGCGCATCTTCGCCACGCCGGAGATCGCGCTCGGCTTCGGCTCGGTGCTGACCCGCGACATCAGCTGGTGGGCCGAAGAACTCAAGCTTTACAACGCGATGATCGTGGCGCTCTGCGTCACCTACACGTTCGTTCAGGGCGGGCACGTGCGGGTTGACCTGGTCTATTCCGCGATCTCCTTCCGGGCCAAGCGCATTGTCGACATGATCGGCTGCATGATCTTCATGCTGCCGGCGGCGGTGCTGACCTGGATGTACGGCTGGTTCTTCCTGTGGCGCCACCTGGTGGTGCCCAAGCCCTCGGCCTCTGACACGCTGGACCGGCTGGTCACCAAGGCGCGGGCGCTGCGCTGGAACGTCGAGACCATCGGCTTTTCGCCCAACGGCTTCGACGCCTACTTCCTCTTCAAGATCCTGCTCGTGGCCTATGCCGGGCTGGTCTTCATCCATGGGTGGGCGTTCTTCTACCGCTCTTACCTGGAGTGGCGCGAAGGGCCGGAGAGCGAGCACAAATACCTCGACCGGGACGTTCTTGGCAGCGAAGAAGCCGAGCTCGTTCACGCGATCGAAGAACATCACTAAGGGGCAGGGCACATGCTATTCGGACTTGATGGCGTCGAAATCGGCCTGATCATCGTCTTCCTGTGCCTCTTCGGGGGCATTCTTTCCGGCTTTCCGGTGGCGTTTGCCATCGGCGGCGCCGGCATCATTTCATTCGGCATCATTGCCGCGCTCGACAGCGCCGGGCTGCTGCTGCACCAGGCCATCGATACCGGGTCGGCGATGTATGCCGATCTTGTCGCGCAGGGGGTGCGGCCGGATTCGATATCGACCTTCCGCTATCCCGAGCTGCCACGTTACAGCGAACCGGTCTTCCCGAATGGCTGGGAAGTGGCGCTGGACCGCAACATCTCCTTCGTCGTCAACCGGATGAACGAGCGCGTGCTCGCCGGCCAGTCGATCGAGACGCTGCTGGCGGTGGCGATGTTCGTCCTGATGGGCATCACTCTGGAACGGTCGCGGATCGCCAATGACCTTCTGACCACCATGGCGCGGGTCTTCGGCCCGCTGCCGGGCGGTCTGGCGGTTTCGGTGGTCGTGGTGGGGGCCTTCCTCGCCGCCTCGACCGGCATCGTCGGCGCGACGGTGGTGACCATGGGGCTGTTGTCGCTACCGACAATGCTGAGGGCAGGCTATTCGCCACAGCTGGCCACCGGCGTCATTGCCGCGTCGGGCACGCTGGGGCAGATCATCCCGCCATCGATCGTGATCGTCCTTCTGGGTACGCTGGCGGGGGACCTCTATTCCGCCGCCCAGGAAGAGCGCGCCACCCTGGCGGGCTGTAGAGATGCGCTGACCTTCCTCGGCGAGCCCGCGGTTGTCTCGGTCGGCACCTTGTTCCAGGCGGCGCTGCTGCCCGGCATCCTGCTGGCGGCGCTCTACGGGCTCTATGCCTTTGGCTACGCGCTGGTCAATCCGTCCAAGGCGCCGGCGGTGGAGCTTGGCGACGCCAACTCCGAGCCGGTGACCCGTGGCGAGGCGCTGACCTGGTTCCTGGGTGTGCCGGCGCTGTTGATCGTCGGCATGATCGCTCTGGGTCAGGTGGGCGTGATCGGTTCGCAGAACGTCATCGTCGACACCTATTCCGACGCCGGTGAGACCGCGAGCCTGCGCACCAACGTGGGTGCCGAGTGCCGCGAGGCGATGATCGACCTGCACGGGCAAGAGGCCTGGGATCGCGCGGTTTCGCAACAGCAGGACATCGACGCCGCCGGCGGTGTCGAACAGGCCCGCGCGCTGAGCGACGAGGAACGCGACGAGCTGCGCCGTGCCAAGGTTGCCAATGCGCCGGTGATCGGCACCGGCGTGGCGGTGGGCTTCCTGCTGCTGGCGCTGGCGCTGGCGGTGGCCCGGGGCGTGTCGCCCACGGCCGAGCCTTTGCCGCTGGTGGTGGGCGCGGTGGGCGTGGCGCTGGCGCTGCTGTTCGATGCGCTCTTCATCTCGCCATTGACCACTTCGGGCGTCACCTTCCTGATCCTGCTGGTGCCCTTAGCGCTGACCCTCTGGGGCGTGCGCTACGCGGCGGGCATCCTGTCGCAGAACGAGCTTCTGCGGGTGGTCTTCCCGCCGCTGGTGCTGATCATCGCGGTTCTGGGCTCGATCCTCGGCGGCATCACCAACCCGACACCGGCGGCCGCGCTCGGCGCCGGCGGGGCGATCATGCTGGCGGCCTATCGCAAGCTGGCCGATGAAAACCGGTCGGGCAAGATGATCATCTGGACCACGTTCGCCGTGGTGATCATGATCCTGGTCGGGGTCAACTTCGACCTGCGGATCGGCCTGGCCGACGTGGCCTTCGAGAGCTACATCGCCTATCTGGTGGCGCAGGCGGCCTATCTCTTTGCCATCCTGGGGCTGTTCTATGCGCTCTGGGTGCTCTTTGCCGGCGGGGTGCTGACCCCGGTGGTGCGAGAGACGGCCAAGGTGACCTCGATGGTCTTCACCATCCTGATCGGCTCGCAGCTTCTGAACCTGGTGGTGATTTCCTTCGGGGGTGAGCATTACATCCAGACCTTCCTTCAGAGCTTCGACAACGAGTTCAAGGTCTTCCTGATCGTGATGCTGGTGCTCTTCGTGCTGGGCTTCGTGCTCGACTTCCTCGAGATCATCTACATCGTGATCCCGATCGTCGGGCCGGTGATCTATGGCGGCACCTTCGATCCGAAGTGGGTGACGATCATGATCGCGGTGAACCTGCAGACGTCTTTCCTGACGCCGCCGTTCGGTTTCGCGCTGTTCTACCTGCGCGGGGTGGCACCGAAGGAGGTGACCACGGGGCATATCTACCAGGGCGTGCTGCCCTTCGTGCTCATCCAGGTGCTGGGGATCGCCATCCTGTGGTTCTTCCCGGCGATCGTGACCATCGTGCCGGATCTGATCCCGAACTAGGGATTGGGTTAGTTGAGACGGAGAGGCCGGGCCCTGTGCCTGGCCTTTTCTTTTGGGCTGAGAAACACCGATTGGGTCTTGTCCCGGCGCGTTAACAGCGGCTGCAAGCCGCCGCGCATCGCCGGGCCGCCTCCACGGCACGGCGATTTGGTTGGGCTGGGCGCGTTGCTCAGATCATCTTCAGATCTGGCGGGGATAAAGCGCTGCCGAACTGGTTGAGGGTCGCCGCACCGCGGCCCGTCGATGCGCGGCTTGCGGTTGTGCAGGTGGTTGTTTCGGGTCCGTAGCACCTAGCGCGTTAACAGCGGCCGAAGGCCGCCGCGCATTGCCGGGCCGCCTCCACAGCGCGGCGATTGGGCTGCCGTCAGCGCGCCGATCTGAGGCCTTCCGGATTTGGCTGGGATAAAGCGCTGCCGAACCGGTTGCGGATCGCCGCACCGCGGCCCGTCGATGCGCGCACTGAGGGAACCCGCGCAGTTCTCGTGCATTGACCCTCCGAGGGTTCAAACCACGGGACAGCGATCACCCATGCGCGCTTGCATCATTCTCAACCCGGCCTCCGGGCGGGGCGACCATCGGGGCGACGCGGTCCGCGCCGCCGCGGCGAAATTTCCCGACGTCGAGCTGCGCCAGGTGCCCAGCCCGTCGAAACTGCGCGAGACCGTCGACAAGGCGCTGGCCGAGGGCTGCAACCCGATCATCGCCGCCGGCGGCGACGGCACCATCGGCGCCTTGGCCTCGGCGCTTGCCGGCACCAACGTCTCGCTGGGCATCCTGCCGATGGGCACCTTCAACTACTTCGCCCGCAGCCTCGATCTGCCGGAAGACCCGGTCGAGGCGCTGCAGGTCGCGCTCAACGGCGTCGACCGCAAGGTGCCGATCGGCGACGTCAACGGCCGGGTGTTTCTCAACAATGCCAGCCTCGGCGCCTATGCCTCGGTGCTCAGCGTCCGCGAGAACATCTACAAGAGCTGGGGCCGCAGCCGGCTGGCCGCCTATTGGTCGGTGATCGTGGCGATGACCACGATCTACCAGTCGCTCAAGCTGACCATCACCGTCGACGGCAAGCAAAACCGACTGAATTCGCCCATGGCCTTTGTCGCCAACAGCGCCTACCAACTGGACGAATTCGACCTCGAAGGCGCCGAGGAGATCAAGCAGGGCAAGCTCGCGCTTTTTGTCGCCCGCGACGTGGGCCGGCTGCACCTGCTGTGGCGGGCCTTGCGCATCTTCTTTCGCGGCGCGCGGTCTGGGACGGATTACGTGCTGCTCACCGGCGAGGAGATCACCATCGAGACCAAGCGCGCCAAACGGCTGATCGCCTATGACGGCGAGAAGGAGCGGATGCCCGGCCCCTATCATTTCCGCCTGCTGCCCGGCGGGCTGACCGTGCGCGTGCCCGAGGCCGCCGAGGAGGCGGCCTGATGCGGCTGGCGCTCCTGTCCGACCTGCACTTCGGCCGCGCCGACCCGGAGCTTGTCCCGCCCTTGCTCGACGCGCTCGAAGCGGCCGCGCCCGATCACATCGTCATCGCCGGCGATTTCGTCCAGCGTGCCCGCGCCAGCCAGTACGACATGGCGCGCAGCTTCGTCGACCGGCTGCCGGCGCCTTGGATGGCGGTGCCGGGCAACCACGACATTCCGCTCTTCAACCTCTTCGCGCGGGTCTTCTGGCCGCGCCGGGCCTACCGCCAGTGGATCGCCGAAGAGACCGAGCCGATGCTGGTGACCGAGGCCTGCGTGGTGGCCGGTCTCGACACCACCCATCGCTACAACCGCCAGGGCGGCAAGGTCGACGCCGACCAGATCGCGCGCATTGCCGGGGTGATCCGCAAACATGCGTCAGAACGTCTGGTTCTGATCGCGGCACACCACCCGTTCCACCAGGGCGAGGACATCGCCAAGAAGCTGATGCAGGGCGCGCCCAAGGCGCTCGAAGCCTGGGCCGAGGCCGGCCCGCATGTGATTCTCACCGGCCACCTGCACCGCTGGCTGGTCGAGCCCTTCGTGTCGCGCAAGAACCGCTCTGCCACCCTGCAGGTGCATTGCGGCACCGGCCTCTCGACCCGGCTGCGCGGTGAGCCCAACGAATTTGCCCTGCTGGACATGCACGATCAGGCGATCGAGATCCGCCGCATGGTGGCAGAGGATGCCGACACCGGCTTTGCGGAAGCGGGACGCTGGTGTTTCGAGGTCACCAAGGGCAACTGGGCGCTGGCCGACTAGGGATCAGCGCGCCTTGGGGCTGAGGTCCGGCAGCGAGATATTGGCCACCTGTTCGGCAATCGGATCGGTCGAGATCGGATGCTCGTCGAGGTCATAGGCCTCGGGGTCCTGCATCCGGGTCCAGCGGCCCAGGCGATAGACCTCGAGCCCGGCGAACTTGGCCTTGTAGCCCATCTTCGGACTGCCCGGCACCCAATAGCCGAGATAGACGTAGGGAAGGCCGGCCTCGCGGGCGATCTCGATGTGATCGAGGATCATGTAGGTGCCCAGCGACTGCCGCGGCAGATGCGGCTGGTAGAAGGAATAGACCATGCTCAGCCCGTCATCGAGCACATCGGTCAGGCAGACCGCGGTCAGCGCGTTGTCGCGGCGGTCGGTATATTCCACCACCCGCGACCGGATCGGCGTTTCCTCGATCATCGCGGCGAATTCAAAGACATCCATGTCGGCCATGCCCCCCTCGGCATGGCGGCTCTCCAGATAGGTGCGGAACAGGTCGAACTGCTCGTCCGTGGCCCAGGGCGAGGTCGCCCGGCGTTCGAGATGATCATTGCGCTTCAGCGTGCGTTTCTGGCTTTTCGAAGGGGCGAAATCCTTGACCGAGATCCGCGCCGACATGCAGGCGGCACAATCGGTGCAGGACGGCCGGTAAAGCACGTTCTGCGACCGGCGAAAGCCCTGTTTCGACAGGCTGTCATTCAGGGTCTCGGCGCTTTCGCCCTGCAGCGCAGTGAACAGCTTCCGTTCCAGCCGCCCGTCAAGATAGGGGCAGGGCTGGGGGGCGGTCACGTAGAACTGTGGCGCGAGCGGAAGCGTGTGGCGCATCTGGACATCCCTTTGCTGGCAGAAAGATAACAACGAAAAACGCCGCCGCCAAGCGCAAGACTTTGGCAGCGGCGGTCATTTGCACATGGCGGCGGCGCAGTGGGCGGGCACGCCGGTCAGAGCCGGCGGTTCACCATCACCGTGCCAAGCACCATGTCGGTCAGGCCCTGACCGCGTTCCGAGGTCAGCATCAGCACCACGGAGCCCAGCTGCACCAGCGCCATCATGAAGCTCAGGTAATAGCCCAGCGTGTGCAGGAAGGCGGACCCGAGGTCGAGCGTCTCGCCCTGCGCATTGCGCAATTCGATCGACATCACCCGCATGCCCAGCGTCGCCGATCCCCCCGAGATCGTCATCACGCGATAGACGAATCCCACCGCGGCATAAAGAAAGGGCAGGAAAAACAGCCCGATAAAGGCGGTGAAGGGCAGCGCGATCAGGGTCAGCGCCAGGATCAGGGCAAAGTCGATCAGCCAGGCCATCAGGCGCTTGGGCGCGATATCGGCGTAGAACTCGGGCTGATACTGCGGATCGGGCAGGGCGGCGGTATACATCATGTCCTCCGTTGGAAAGGGCGGCCCCCTGCATGGGGCCACCCGGTCGTTGCTGTTGGATCAGGCGTCTGGATCAGGCGTCCTGGCGGGCGTCTTCGTTTTCCTCGTCACGGCGTTTCGCCGCGTCGCGTCCACGCTCGTCCATGAACTGGTCGAACTCGGCCTTGTCCTTGGCGGCACGCAGCCGTTCGAGGAAGGCTTCGAAGTTCTCCTGCTCTTCCTGCAGGCGGCGCAGGGTCTCTTCCTTGTAGGCATCAAAAGCAGTGTTGCCCGAGGGTTTCATCGCGTTCCAGCGCGCCGCGTGGCGGCTGGTCCGGTGGGAAGATTTGCTGCATTTGCCGAACATGCGTTTGCTCCAGATCATGTAAGCGAGAAGGGCGAGGCCAAGCGGCCAGAAGAAGATGAAGCCCAGGACCATCGCAGCAATCCAGGCACCTTTGCCCTTGCTGTCGAGCCAGGCCTCGCTGCGCGAGAACCAGCCCTGGGTGGACCGGATCGGGTGGACTTCGGTGGCGACGGTTGTCATCGGGGCTCTCCGTTGTTTGGGTTCAATGTGAATGCTCTTCACATCGCAACAGATGGGAAGGCCGCCCCCGGCCTGCAAGATCCTATGTGAATGTTTTTTACATTTAATTTGACTCTGCAATGAAATCAGCAGCTTGCGCACCGGTCAGCGGCTGAAGCCGCGCCGAGGGCAGGGCAAAGACATGCCGTGGCGTGCCGCCCGCCGCCCAGATTTCGGCGAAATCCAGCAATCTGGGGTCCAGAAACGCCCGGATCTGGTTCAGATGGCCGATCGGCGCCACCCCACCGATGGCAAAGCCGGTCTGCGCCCGGATCAGCGCCGCATCGGCCTTGCCCAGCGGCTCGCCGGCCAGCGCACTGGCCTTGTCGTCCGCCACCCGGTTGCCGCCGGCGGTCAGAAACAGGATCGCCGCGCCGCTCTCTTCGCCGCGAAAGATGATCGACTTGGCGATCTGGTCGATGTGACAGCCCACCGCATCCGCCGCCTCCTGCGCGGTGCGCGATTGCCCGACCTCGCGGATTTCGGTCTCGATCCCCGCCGCCGCCAGCGCCTGCTTCACACGTTTCAGCGATTTGCTCATGCCATCCTCCGGTCTTTCCGGCCAGAAAGCCAACCCGGCGATCAAGGTCAACCACCCCCCGCTTCTTCTCTTTCGAAAATATGCCACGCCACCGCCCGCCAAAGGCCCCACCACTTGACGAGATTGCGCCCCCATGCACAACGTGGCCGCATGAATTTCGCCAGTCGCATCACCCGCTTGCCCCATCCCTTCGAGCCCGACCGCGGCACCGAGACCCGTGCGCTCTTCCCCGGGGTCGACCCCGGGATCCAGGATGTCATCGAAGGCGCAGGCGGCTGCAGCCCCTATCTCAAGGGGCTCTGCGAAAAGGAACAGGACTGGCTCGCCCCGGCCTTTGACGGGCCGGAAGCGGCGATCGAGGCGCTCTTCGTCGAGCTGCGGCAGGTGCCGCCGGACCAGCTTGCCTCGGCGCTCCGCCGGGGCAAGCGCAGGGTCGCGCTCCTGGCCGGTCTCGCCGATCTCGGCGGCGTCTGGTCGCTGGAAGAGGTCACCGGCACGCTGACCCGCTTTGCCGATCTCGCCACCCACCTGGCGATTCGCGCCTGCGTCGGCCACGAGCTGCGCCGCGGCAAGATCCCCGGCAAGACCGAGGCCGATGCCGAGACCGGCGCCGGCATGGTGGCGCTGGCCATGGGCAAGATGGGGGCAGGCGAGCTTAATTACTCTTCCGACATCGACCTGATCTGCCTGTTCGACGAGAGCCAGTTCGAGCGCGACGATTATCACGAGGCCCGCGCCGCGCTGATCCGCGCCACCCGCAAGATGGCGGCGATGCTCAATGACCAGACCGGCGAGGGCTATGTCTTCCGCACCGACCTGCGGCTGCGGCCAGACCCCTCGGTGACGCCGGTCTGCATGACCATGGAGGCCGCCGAGCGCTACTACGAAAGCCTCGGCCGCACCTGGGAACGCGCCGCCTATATCAAAGCGCGCGCCTGCGCCGGCGACATTGTTGCGGGCGAGAAGTTCCTGCAGACCCTGCGGCCCTTCGTCTGGCGCCGGCACCTCGATTTCGCCGCCATCCAGGACGCCCATGACATGCGGCTGCGCATCCGCGCCCACAAGGGGCTTGGCGGTCCGATCACCCTGCCGGGGCACAACATGAAGCTCGGCCGCGGCGGCATCCGCGAGATCGAGTTCTTCACCCAGACCCAGCAGATCATCGCCGGCGGCCGCGACCCCGACCTGCGGGTGCGCGGCACGGTCGGGGGGCTGGCGGTGCTGGCGCAGAAGGACTGGCTGCCAACCGAACTGGCCGAGGGGCTGACCGGGCACTATCGCTTTCACCGCGAGGTCGAGCACCGGCTGCAGATGGTGGCCGACGCCCAGACCCAGACCCTGCCCAATTCCGACGAGGGCTTCGACCGGATCGCCGCGATGATGGGCACCGACCGCGCCGCGCTGAAGGCCGATCTGATGTCCCGGCTGACCGAGGTGCACGAGAGCACCGAGGGCTTCTTTGCCCCCGATGCCGACCCCGGCGCCGAGACCGAGACCGGCGACGATGCCGACACAGAGACAAGCTTCGACAGCGGCGTCACCAGCCGCTGGCGCAGCTACGCCGCGCTGCGCAGCCCGCGCGCGGTCGAGATCTTCAACCGCATCCGCCCCGAGATCCTGCGTCGCCTGGCCGAGACCGCGCGGCCTGACGAGGCGCTCAATGCCTTTGACGGCTTCCTCTCGGGTCTGCCCGCCGGGGTGCAGCTGTTCTCGCTCTTCGAGGCCAACCCGCAGCTCATCGACCTGCTGGTCGATATCGCCGGCACCTCGCCGGCGCTGGCGCGCTACTTGTCGCGCAACTCGAGTGTCTTCGACGCGGTGATCGGCGGTGATTTCTTCTCGGACTGGCCGGGAGAGGCCGGTCTGACCGCCGAGTTGGCGCAGGTGCTGGCACGCGAGGGTGACTACGAACGCAAGCTCGATGCCGCCCGGCGCTGGGCCAAGGAATGGCACTTCCGCATCGGCGTGCATCACCTGCGCGGGCTGATCGACGCCGCACAGGCCGGGGCGCAATATGCCGACCTGGCCAGTGCCAATCTCGCCGCCCTCTGGCCCGAAGTGGTGGCGCATTTCGCGGGCAAGCATGGCCTGCCGCCGGGCCGCGGCGCGGTGGTGCTGGGCATGGGCAGTCTGGGCGCCGCCCGGCTGACCTCGGCCTCGGACCTCGACCTGATCGTGATCTACGACGCCCAAGGCATCGAGACCTCTGAGGGCCGCCGCCCGTTGGCCGCGCGCACCTATTATGCCCGGCTGACCCAGGCGCTGGTGACGGCGATGACCGCGCCGATGGCCGAAGGCCGGCTCTACGAGGTCGACATGCGGCTCAGGCCCTCGGGCACCCAAGGCCCGGTGGCGACCTCCTGGCAGAGCTTCGAGAGCTACCAGAAATTAGAGGCCTGGGTCTGGGAGCACCTGGCGCTGACCCGCGCCCGCGCCGTGGCCGGCGCCGAGGCGCTGGGCCAGGACGTCGAGACGCTGCGCTGCGCCTTGCTGGGCGCGCGGCCCCGCGACGAGGTGCTGCAGGAGGTGGCCAAGATGCGCGCGCGGATCGCCGCGGCGAAATCGCCCGACGGGCCGCTTGATGCCAAGATCGGTCCGGGCCGGATGCAGGATATCGAGCTGCTGGCCCAGGCCGGCGCGCTGATCGACGGTTGCGCGGCGCGCAGCACCGACGAGGGGTTGGCGGCGGCGGCGCGGGCCGGGGTGATCTCCGAGGCCGAGATGGCAGCGCTGGCCGAGGGCTATGCGCTGCAGGGCAGCCTGCAGATGGCCTCGCGGCTGCTCAGCGACCGGCCGCTCGACCCGGAGGCGCTGTCTGGCGGTGGCGCGGGATTCGTGCTGCGCGAATGCGCGGCAGAGACACTGGACGACCTGATCGGCCGCCTGGCCGAGGTGCGCGAGCGCGCCGATGCGGCGATCACCGGCGCGCTGCCGGCTGTGGAGGAAAAGACATGAGCAAGGGCGATGCGCTGGATCCGCGCGGGCTGATCCACGAGAGCTACCGGATCGACGGGATCACCGAGGGCGAATGCCGGTCGATCTTTCTCGACTGGGCGCTGGCGGTCGAAGGCGATGTGACCAGCATCATCGATGCGCTGCTGGAGCGTCACGGGGGGGACCATCCGGACCATCCGATGACCGGGGTTCTGCGCGAAGGCCGCGCGCCGGCCGGCATACCACGCCGCCGGGGCGGCTGGCGCTCGCGCGACCGCTAGGACGAAACACGGCGCGCCGGGGTCCCCGGGCGCGCCGCCTTGTTTCCGATCCGGTGCCTGGCTCAGCCGCGGGCCAGAGCCGCCGCTTCGCGGGCCAGTTCCTCGATCGCCTTCCAGTCGCCGGCCTGCACCAGGTTCTTGGGCGCGACCCAGCTGCCGCCGCAGCAGAGCACGTTCGACAGGCTCAGGTAATCCGGCGCATTCTTCAGTGAGACACCGCCGGTGGGGCAGAACTTGATCTGCGGCAGCGGGGCGCCGATCGAGCCCAGCGCCTTGGCGCCGCCATTGGCCTCGGCCGGGAAGAACTTCTGCACGGTGTAGCCGCGTTCCAGCAGGCGCAGCGCCTCGGTGGTGGTGGCAGCGCCGGGCAGAGTGGGCAGATCGGCGGCTTCGACCGCGTCGAGCAGCCGGTCGGTGCAGCCCGGTGTCACGCCGAAACGCGCGCCGGCCGCTTTTGCGGCCTGCACGTCGGCCGGCGTCAGCAGGGTGCCGGCGCCGACAATGCCGCCTTCGACCTTGGCCATCTCGCGGATCACGTCCAGCGCCGCCGGGGTCCGCAGGGTGACCTCCAGCGCCGGCAGGCCGCCGGCAACCAGCGCCTCGGCCAGCGGCCGGGCATGCGCCACGTCCTCGACCACGAGCACCGGCACCACCGGCGCACGGCGGCAAAGGGCTTCGGTTTCCTTGGAGGCGTCTTGGGGGGTCATGTCACTTGGACCTTTCTGCTTGGGGCCAGGGTCGGCGCTGCGTATTTTCGAAAGAGAAGAAGCACGGAACCGCCGCCTAGACAACCACCGCCGCGCCATTCGAGGCGAGACCGACGTTGAGGCGGAAGGCCTCGAAGAGCTCGCGTCCGACGCCATGGCCGTTGCCCGAGAGATCGGCGACCACCGGCTCGCGGCTGTCGAAGTCCGGGGCGAGGGTCTCGATCCGGCCGTTGGTGGCATCGACGCGCACCACGTCGCCGTCACGCAGCTTGGCCAGCGGGCCACCGGCGGCGGCTTCGGGCGAAATGTGGATCGCCGAGGGGACCTTGCCGGAGGCACCGGACATCCGGCCATCGGTGACCAGCGCCACCTTGAGCCCGCGGTCCTGCAGCACCGCCAGCGTCGGGGTCAGACCATGCAGTTCCGGCATGCCGTTGGATTTCGGCCCCTGGAAGCGCACGACGATCACCGTGTCGGAGGTGAACTCGCCGTTCTTGAAGGCCTGCTTGACCGAATCCTGATCGTGGAACACGCGGCAGGGGGCTTCGATGATGTGACGTTCAGGCGCGACCGCCGAGACCTTCATCATGCCATGGCCGAGGTTGCCGTACATCTGCCTGAGCCCGCCGGTCGGCTGGAAGGCCTCGCCCACCGGGCGCAGGATCTTGTCGTTCTGGGTGACCTTGGCACCGTCTTCCCAGACCAAGCTGCCGTCCTTGATCTTGGGCTCCTGGGCATAGGCCGCGAGCCCGCCACCGGCGACAGTGGTGGTATCGGGGTGCAGCAGTCCGGCATCGAGCAGTTCGCCGATCATGAAGCCCAACCCGCCTGCGGCGTGGAAGTGGTTCACGTCGGCCAGGCCGTTGGGATAGACCTTGGCCATCAGCGGCACCGCGTCGGAGATCGCGTCGAAATCCGACAGCTCCAGCTCGACACCGGCGGCACGCGCCATGGCGGGCAGGTGCAGCACCAGGTTGGTCGAACCGCCGGTGGCCATCAGCCCGACGATGCCGTTGACGAAGGCCTTCTCGTCCAGCACGTCGCAGACCGGGGTGTAGTCATTGCCAAGCGCGGTGATCGCGAGGGCGCGCTCGGTGGCGGCCTCGGTCAGCGCCTCGCGCAGGGCGGTGCCGGGATTGACGAAGCTGGTGCCCGGCAGGTGCAGGCCCATGAACTCCATCAGCATCTGGTTGGTATTGGCGGTGCCGTAGAAGGTGCAGGTGCCCGGACCGTGGTAGGAGGCCATCTCGGCCTTCATCAGTTCTTCGCGGCCGACCTCGCCGGTGGCGAATTTCTGACGGACCTTGGCCTTTTCGTCGTTGGGCAGGCCAGAGGTCATCGGACCGGCGGGAATGAACAGGCCGGGGATGTAGCCGAAGGTGGCGGCGGCGATGATCAGCCCCGGCACGATCTTGTCGCAGACACCGAGGTAGACGGCGGCGTCATAGGTATTGTGCGAGAGCGAAACACCGGTGGCCAGCGCGATCACGTCGCGGGAAAACAGCGACAGTTCCATGCCGACCTGGCCCTGGGTGACGCCGTCGCACATCGCCGGCACGCCGCCCGAGACCTGTGCGGTGCCGCCGGCGCGGCGGGCGGCGGCCTTGATCAGCTGGGGATAGGTCTCGAACGGCTGGTGCGCCGAGAGCATGTCGTTGTAGGCGGTGATGATCCCGAGGTTGGGCTTCTGCGAGGCGGCAAGCGTGTCCTTGTCATCCTCCATCGCGGCATAGGCATGGGCCTGGTTGCCGCAGGTCAGGTGGCCGCGGCGCGGACCTTCCTCGGCGGCGCGGCGCATCTTGTCGAGATAGGCGGCGCGGCGCGCCTCGGAGCGTTTGCGGATCTTGTCGGTAACATCGGCAATGGTGGCGTTCAGGGTCATGCTGGCTCCTATCGCGGCGACGGCGGCGCCGGGGCTGTTAGCGCTAACTTCCGGTCACTTCTAGCTGTCCGGCCTGGTGAATGCAACCCTCGTCCCATGCGGAGAATATCACACTCGACGGGAATGGCGACGGGTCTTTCCACGGCGCGGTTTTGCGCCTATCAGCGCAGTATGACAGATATACCCGTGATCCGCCTGAAACCCAAAGCCAATGCCCGCGCCATCCGCCATGGCGCGCCCTGGGTCTTTGCCAACGAGGTGGTCACCGACCGCCGCACCCGTTCGATTGCGCCCGGCGCGCTGGCCGTGCTCGAGGATGCCGATCGGACGCCGCTGGCGCTGATCGCGGCCAACCCGACGTCCAAGATCATCGGCCGGGTGTTGTCGCGCGATGTGACCGAAGCCGTCGACCAGGCCTGGTTTGCCGCCCGGCTGGGCAAGGCGCTGGCGCTGCGCGCGCGGCTTTATGACGCGCCGTTCTACCGGCTCGTGCATGCCGAGGCCGATGGTCTGCCCGGGCTGGTAATCGACCGCTTCGGCGATACGGCTGTGGTGCAGCCCAATGCCGCCTGGCTCGAGGTCCGGCTGGACGCGCTGACCGCCGCGCTGCAGGAGGTGACCGGCGTCAGCCATGTGCTGAAGAACGCCGGCGGCCGGACCCGGGCGCTCGAAGGGCTCGACGATGTCTCTGGCGTGTTGGCCGGGCAGGCGCCGGAAGCCGCGCTGCCGGTGAAGATGAACGGCGCGACCTACATGGCCGATCTGACCGGCGGCCAGAAGACCGGGCTGTTCTTCGACCAGCGCGACAATCATGCCTTTGCCGCGCGGCTGGTGGCGCCGGGGGCCAAGGTGCTCGACGTCTTTTCGCATGTCGGCGGTTTCGGCCTCGCCATGCTGGCGGCCGGCGCCGAAAGCGCGCTCTGCGTCGACGGCTCCGCCCCGGCGCTGGCTTTGGCGGAAGAGGGCGCCCGGGCCTCGGGCCATGACGACAGGCTGGCGGTGCGGCAGGGCGATGCCTTTGACGCGCTGACCGCGCTGGCCGAAGAGGGCGCGCAGTTCGACGTGGTGATCTGCGATCCGCCGGCCTTTGCGCCGTCGAAACAGGCGCTTGAGGCCGGCCTCAGGGCCTATGAGCGCATCGCCCGGCTGGCGGCGCCGCTGGTGGCCGAGGGCGGCTACCTCGGGCTCTGTTCCTGCTCGCATGCCGCTGACCTCGGTGCCTTCCGCACCGCCTGTACCCGTGGCATCGGCCGCGCCGGGCGGCAGGCCTCGCTGATCCACACCGGCTTTGCCGGGCCTGACCACCCGCTGATGCCGCAGCTGGCGGAATCGGGCTATCTCAAGGCCCTGTTCTACCGCCTCTGAGGGCTTCTTCTGTTTGAAAATACCTTGAGGTGAGGCCGCAGGCCGAGGGGCAAGGCCCCTCTCGCCCCCGGCCCGGGAGCGCCTGCGATGAAAGTCCTGCTCGACGCCTGCGTGATCTATCCGACGGTGATGCGCGAGATGCTGCTGGGCGTGGCCGGGCAGGGCGTCTTCACGCCGCTCTGGTCGGCGCGGATCCTCGAGGAATGGGCGCGGGCGGCGCGCAAGATCGGCCCCGGAGGCGAGGCCCAGGCGCGCGGCGAGATCGCCTTGCTGGCGGTGAACTGGCCGGCGGCCGAGGTCACCTGGCCGCCCTCGCTCGAGGCGCGGCTGTGGTTGCCCGATCCGGCGGATGTGCATGTGCTGGCGGCGGCGATTGCCGGCTCGGCGGACATGATCTGCACGTTGAATGCCAAGGATTTCCCGAGGCAGATGCTGGCCGAGGAGGGGCTGTCGCGGCAGGACCCCGATGGCTTCCTGCACGGCATCTGGCAGGCGCAGCCGGAGCTTGTGGCACATGTGGCAGGCCAGGTGCTGGAGAAGGCGCGGAGCCTCTCGGAGCATGACTGGCAGATGCGGCCTCTGTTGAAGAAGGCGCGGCTGCCCAGATTGGCGAAGGCGCTGGCGACACCTTAGGTTCACTTCCCTCGCGCGGAATCAAGGCCGCAGGCCGCCGCGCGATCGTCATGCCAGAGGCATGCCTTCGGCATGACCCGCCCCCCGGGGCGGCGATTTGGCTGAGCTTGGCACGTCGATCTGATCTCTTCCGGATTTGGCGGGGATAAAGTGCTGCCGAACGACCGTTGCATCGCCACCCCACGGGTCGGCGATCACGCGGCTTGAGGGCTTTGGCTGGCGATGAGGTCCCGGATCAGGTCCGGGACGGCGATGGTCTTGGGTCTTGGCGCGGAAACTAGGCCGCAGGTCGCCACGTGTTCGTCATGCCAGAGGTATGCATTCGGCATGACCCGCCCCTTGGGGCAGCGATTTGGCCGGGCTTGGCGCGTCGATCCGATCTCTTCCGGATTCGACCGAGATAAAGCGCAGCCGAACTCAGGTAGGACCGCCACCCCGCGGGTCGGCGATCACGCGCCTAGGTCCACCGTCCCTCGAGCTTCTCCAGCGCCGCCACCCGCTCTGCGGTCTTGGGATGGCTCATCAGCCAGGCCGGCGCTGCGCCGGAGCGTTGCGCGGTCAGGGCGTCGAGCTTGTGGAACAGGCTGATCTGCGGCGCCACGCCGATCCCGGCCTTGGTCAGCAGGGCCGCGGCATAGGCGTCGGCCTCGTATTCGTCCGAGCGCGACAACCGCGCCGCCAGCAGCGAGGTCAGCGCCCCGGCGATCATCACGCCGATCCCGGGCAGGAACCGGCTCAGCACCATGCCAAGCGCCGTGCGCAAAGCGTTCTGACCGGAGAAATCGATCATCCGCCGCCGCGAATGGCCCAGCGCCACATGTCCCAGTTCGTGCGCGATCACGCTGGCCAGCTCTTCGGCGGACACCTCGCCGTTGCGGTACTTGCGATAGAAGCCACGGGTGATGAAAATCCGCCCGTCCGGCGCCGCCAGGCCGTTGACCGGGTCGATCTCGTAGATATGCACCCGGATCTTCGCCAGATCGAGCGCCGCCGCCATGCGGTCGGTCAGGCGCTTCAGCGCCGGATCGGCCAGCTCGGTCGAGCGGGCGTCAAGCTCCTTGCGCGTGCGCCAGGCCGAGAAGTGATACATCGCCAGCCCGTAAAGAATGGCAAGGAGGATGGGGGTGAACTTCAGCATGGTTCAGATATGGGGGGCCGGTGCGCTCATGTCGAGAGCGCCCGTGCACGGGCGCGCGCCTTGCGCAGCCGGGCCCGCAGCAGAAAGCCGAAGGCCAGCGCCACCGCCAGCGCCACCAGAAAGCCCGAGGCATTGGTGGCCATGTCCGCCACCAGCGCCAGCTGGTCGGCAAAGGTGTAGCCCAGGCCGATGTATCCGCCGACCCAGATCGCCTCGCCCGCGGCATCCCAGAGCGTGAAGCGCAGCCAGCGCAGGCCGCTCGCCCCGGCGATAAAGTTGACGTAAGGCCCGAGCGGCGCCACCAGCCAGGTGGAGAAGAACACGCCCAAACCGCCGCGCCGCGCCACCAGCGCCCTGGCGCGGGTGATCAGCTCGGCCTGCTTGCGCTTGCGCTGTTCCAGCCGGTCCAGCAGACCGGCACCGCTGCGACCGAGGGCATAGCCCAGCTGATCACCGGCAATCGCCGCCAACCAGGTTGAAAGGAACACCGTGGCAAAGGCGAGATCCCCCGCCGCGACAAAGGCGCCGCCGGCCAGCATCAAGAGCGAGGAGGGGATCGGCACCAGCAGGCAGGACAGGAAGCAGGCCGCCGCCAGCAGCCAGACGCCATAGGTCGCCACAAGCTCGAAGAGGGCGTCGCTCATCCCTTCGGCCCGGGACCGAGGGCGCGGTGCGCGGCGCGCTCGGCCTCGATGGCGGCGACAAGGCGCTCGGCGATCTCGTCAAGGCTCACGCCCTCGCGCTCGGCAATCTCGGCCATGGTGATCCGCCCGCCACCGGGCACGAGGTCGAGCGCCTCGACCACCACCTCGGGCGGCACATGCCAGGAATGGGCGACATAGCGCGGGGTCATCCAGGGCTCGATCTCCTGGTTGCGATGCGCCGGGTCGGCCCAGTAGATCCAGAAGGCGATCGAGCGGATGGCAAAGAAGATCATCACCGCCAGCGCCAGAAGGAACCCGCCGACCAGCAGCTTGTTGTCGCGCCAGAGCAGGCTCAGCGCACCGGTCATGACCTGGTCCCCCGATGCGGGCCGGTCAGGTCTGATGCCCTGTGGAGCGGCAGGGTCATGGCGCGCCTCCTTGCGTGGTCCGCATCCAATCTAGACCTCCGGGCAGGCAGGACCAAGCCCTGATCGAGGTCTTGCCTCGCTTAGCCCTTCTCAGCCGTCCTGTCCGGCTGCCCTGCCGCACTGGCGCGGGTCATGGCGTCGACCTTCTGCCGCAGCTCTTGCAACAGCGGCGTGCGGTCGGTGCGGCTGGTGCCGTAGCCCAGGTTCCACAGGTAATCGAAGTCCGAGACCTGATCGCCGGTGACGTGCTGCACCATGGTCTCGATCTTGTCCAGGCCCTTGGCCAGCACCGCCTCGGAGCTCTGGCCCCTGTCATACTCCTCCCAAAGCGCCAGCAACCGCGCGGTGACATCGTCCGGCAGCCCCTCGCAGAGCGTGACCAGATCGGCGCGCTCCTTGGCGGATTTGTCGTCGGCCGGGTCCTGGTGGATCGCCGGCACGTCACCGGAGATCGCCTCGCCCAGGTCGTGCACGAGGCAGAGCCGCAGGAGCTGCAGCAGGTCGACGCCCGCAATCTCGTCCTCCAGCAGCAGCACCAGCAGGCAGAGGCTCCAGCTGTGTGCCGCCACGCTCTCGGGATGGCCCCGGCCGGTGTGGCCCGAGCGCATGGTGTCCTTGAGCGCCTCGGCCCGTTGCAGGAAGGACAGCATCCGGTCGAGCCGGTCGGGCGGGGAGTTGCAATCCGATGTCATGGGCCGAGACTGCCCGGCCCGGCGGAGATTCGCCAGCGGGTCGCGCCTGTGCGGATTTCCGCACGGACCGACGCTAACGATGTGCGGGATTTCGCACAATTCCACGCGCTGCTCGTCAGGCCGAGATGACAAGCTGAATAAAACCATAAGCTTGCGCCAATGTCTTCATCTCACATAACAACCTCTTGAGCGGATTTCCGCGCCGGGCTCTAGTACCGGCATGCGGCACGAGGGGGAACCCAGTGCCCGCCAATTCTCGGGAGGAGAGATCAATGAAAAACGTTCTGACAACCGCCGCCACCGCACTGGCCCTGACCGTCACCGCCGCCACCGGCGCGATGGCGGCCTGCGACGACGGCGAGATCGTCATCAAGTTCGCCCATGTCACCAACACCGACAAGCACCCCAAGGGCATCGCCGCCTCGCTGCTGGAACAGCGCGTCAACGACGAGATGAACGGCAAGGCCTGCCTCGAGGTCTTCCCGAACTCGACCCTCTACAACGATGACCAGGTTCTGGAAGCCATGCTGAACGGCGACGTCCAGCTGGCCGCGCCGTCGCTGTCGAAGTTCGAGCGCTTCACCAAGCAGTTCCGCATCTTCGACCTGCCGTTCATGTTCAAGGACATCAACGCCGTCGATGCCTTCCAGAACTCGGAAACCGGTCAGGCGATGAAGGAATCGATGACCCGTCGCGGCCTGCTGGGATTGGCGTTCTGGCACAACGGCATGAAGCAGATGTCGGCCAACAAGCCGCTGATCCTGCCGTCGGATGCCAATGGCCTCAAGTTCCGCGTGCAATCGTCCGACGTGCTCAAGGCGCAGATGGCGGCAATCGGCGGTTCGCCGCAGCCGATGGCCTTTTCCGAGGTCTACGGCGCGCTGCAGACCGGCGTTGTCGACGGCCAGGAAAACACCTGGTCCAACATCTACGGCCAGAAGTTCTTTGAGGTGCAGGACGGCATCACCGAGACCAACCACGGCATCATCGACTATCTGCTGGTGACCTCGGTCGACTTCTACGACAGCCTGCCCGACGACGTGCGCGAGCAGCTGACCACGATCATCAACGAGGTGACCGAGGCCCGCAACGCCGAGTCGACCAAGGTGAACGCCGAGGCCAAGCAGGCGATCATCGATGCCGGCGGCGTGGTCCGCACCCTCGATGCCGATCAGCGTCAGGCCTGGGTCGACGTGATGAAGCCGGTCTGGGAAGAGTTCAAGGAAGACGTCGGTCAGGAAAACATCGACGCCGCGCAAGAGATCAACATGATGAACTGATCCGGCCTTGCCGATCCCCGGACCCGCAGAACGCGGGCCGGGACCGCCAATGTGCGGGGGACAGGGGCCGGGGTCTTCGACGATCCCGGCCCGTTTCATTACCGGAACCTGACCGGCGCCCCTGGCGCCCGGGTCCGGCCAATCCAGACGAAAAGGGGACGGGCGATGTCAGCCCATTACGAACCCAAGGGGATCCTGGGCCGCATGGTCCATGAGCTCGAGGAAACCGTCATCGCGCTGATCCTCGGCGCCATGACGATCATCACCTTCATCAACGTCGTGCTGCGCTATGGCTTCAACACCGGATTGATCTGGGGGCTGGAGATGACCGCCTTCCTTTTCGCCTGGCTGGTGCTCTTCGGGGTGAGCTACGCGGTCAAGGTGACGGCGCATCTCGGCGTCGACGCCATCATCAACCTTTTCGACCGGCCGGTGCGCAAGGCGCTGGCGCTGCTCGCCGGCGCGATCTGCATTGCCTATGCCTTCCTGCTGCTCAAGGGCGCCTGGGACTACTGGGCGAACTTTGCCAACCTGCCGCAGACCACCGGGCGCTGGTTCCCCACCGGGCTCGAGGAGATGGGCCGCTCGTCGTTCCGGTCCTGGTACGAGGTCAACGACATCCCGATGCCGTCGTGGCTGGCCTGGCTGGGCGACGCGATGAACGAGGGCGAGGCCTACGAGAAGATCCCGCGCTTCATTCCCTACGCGATGCTGCCCATTGGCGCGGCGCTGCTGCTGTTCCGCTTTGTCCAGGCCTTCGTGCGGCTGGCCACGGACCAGGCCGAGGGGCTGATCGTCAGCCACGAAGCCGAAGATGCGGTCGATGACGTCCGCCACATGAACATCGAGGAGTAAGATACATGGAAGTTGTCTTCCTCTTTGTCATGGTGATCGGCCTGATGCTGATCGGCGTGCCCATCGCGGTGTCGCTGGGCGCCTCGTCGATCCTGTTCCTGCTGCTCCTGTCGGACACCTCGCTGGCCTCGATCGCCCAGACGCTGTTCCAGGCGATGGCAGGGCACTACACGCTGCTGGCCATTCCCTTCTTCATCCTGGCCTCGGCCTTCATGTCGACGGGCGGCGTGGCGCGGCGGATCATCCGCTTCTCGATCGCGCTGGTCGGGCACCTGCCGGGGGGCCTGGCGATTGCCGGTGTCTTCGCCTGCATGCTCTTCGCCGCGCTCTCGGGTTCGTCCCCGGCGACCGTGGTGGCCATCGGCTCGATCGTCATCGTCGGCATGCGCCAGGTGGGCTATACCAAGGACTTTGCTGCCGGCATCATCGCCGTGGCGGGTACGCTGGGCATCCTGATCCCGCCGTCGATCGTCATGGTGGTCTATGCCTCCGCGACCGATGTCTCGGTCGGACGGATGTTCCTGGCGGGCGTGATCCCGGGCCTGATGGCAGGCTTCATGCTGATGCTGACGATCTACATCATCGCCCGCATCCGCAACCTGCCCAGGGGCGAATGGAAGGGCTGGGGCGAGGTCTTCACCTCGGGGCTCGAGGCCGGCTGGGGCCTGTTCCTGATCGTCATCATCCTCGGCGGCATCTACGGCGGCATCTTCACGCCGACCGAAGCGGCGGCTGTGGCGGCGGTCTATGCCTTCTTCATCGCCACCTTCGTCTATCGCGACATGGGGCCGCTGAGAACGGGCGAGGGCGAGCGCAACCTGTCGCTGATCCAGAAGCCCATCGCGCTGGTCACCGCCTTCTTCCACCGCGACACCCGCGACACGCTGTTCGAGGCGGGCAAGCTGACGGTCACGCTGATGTTCATCATCGCCAACGCGCTGATCCTCAAGCACGTGCTGACCGACGAGCAGATCCCGCAGCAGATCGCCTCGTCGATGCTGGCGGCAGGTTTCGGCGCGGTGATGTTCCTGGTGATCGTCAACGTGATCCTGCTGATCGGCGGTCAGTTCATGGAGCCCTCGGGCCTGATCGTGATCGTGGCACCGCTGGTGTTCCCGATTGCCATCGAACTGGGGATCGACCCGATCCACCTCGGCATCATCATGGTGGTCAACATGGAGATCGGCATGATCACCCCGCCGGTGGGGCTCAACCTCTTCGTCACCTCCGGCGTCGCCGGCATGCCGATGATGCGGGTGGTCAAGGCGGCGCTGCCCTTCCTTGCAGTGCTCTTCGTCTTCCTGATCATGGTGACCTATATCCCCTGGCTCTCGACCTGGCTGCCCACCACCTTCATGGGGCCGGAGATCGTGGTGAACTGACTGTCACCGCCATTTAGAAAAGGAAAAACGGCGCCCGGAATGTCGGGCGCCGTTCTCGTGTCAGACGACAGTGCGGCGTATTTTTCAAAGAGAAGAAGACCCGTGTTTCTTCTCTTTCCAAATACGCCACGCCACGGTGTCAGCCCGCGCTGGCCTCCAATGCCTGGATGATCGGCCCGAAGTCCTCGGGTTTCAGGCTGGCGCCGCCGACCAGCGCGCCATCGACATTGGAGACGGCAAAGATCTCCGAAGCATTGCCGGGTTTGACCGAGCCGCCATAGAGGATGCGGATGGCGCCGCCGGCCTCGGCGCCGAAGCGCTCTTCGAGCCGGGCGCGGATGAAATCATGCACCTCGCCGATCTGCTCCATGGTGGGCACCTTGCCGGTGCCGATCGCCCAGACCGGCTCGTAGGCGATGACCACGTTCTCGCCGGTAGCGCCGTCGGGGGTAGAGCCCTGAAGCTGGGTGCCGATCACGTCGAGGGTCTTGTCGGCCTCGCGTTCCTCGAGGCTTTCGCCAAGGCAGATCACCGCGGTGAGGCCAGCGGCAATGGCGGCCTCCGACTTGGCGCGCACGGCCTCGTCGCTTTCACCGTGATCGGCGCGGCGCTCGGAATGGCCGAGGATCACGTAAGTCGCGCCCGCGTCCTTGAGCATTTCGGCCGAGGTGTCGCCGGTGTGAGCGCCGGAGGTATTGGCATGGCAATCCTGGCCGCCAAGCGCGATGGCGCTGCCCGAGAGCGCCTCGGCCGCGCGGCTCAGAAGCGTGGCGGGCGGGCAGATCAGTACGTCGCAGCCGGCCGCGCCATGGCTGTCGGCCAACGTCTTCAGCCGCGACAGCTCGGCCGAGGTTCCGTTCATCTTCCAATTGCCCGCGGCAAGTTTTCTGCGCATGTCCACTCCTCTGACTTGATTGCCGCGCATCATTGCCGCTGCCGGCCAAAGGTCAACCCCGGTTGCAGCCGGGCGGGCGTTCTGAGACACAAGGGCAGGCAACAGGCAGGGAGGCCCACGCATGATACCCAGGATCGATGCCTGTTCGCTGCGCGCAGGCGACCCGCTGACCATGGATGCGCTGCGGGTGGCGGCGCAGGAGATCGGCTTTCTGACGCTGACCGGCACCGCGCTCGATGCTGCCCGGGTCAACCAGGTGATCGCCGCCTACCGGGCGTTCTTTCGCCTGTCCGAGGCCGAGAGGCGCCAGGTCGACATGGCGCGCACCGGGTCGAACCGTGGCTGGGGCGCGGCGCAGAGCGAGCAGGTCGATCCCGGCGCCAACCCGGACTACAAGCAGGTGTTCGACTGCGGCTACGAACTGGCCGAGGGCGATCCCGTCCGTCAGCTGGACCTCTCGGTCTATGCCGACAACCTCTGGCCCGACCGGCCCGAGGGCTTTCGCCGCGTCGTGCAGGCCTATTACGCCGATGCGCTCGGCGTGGCGCGCGAGATGTTGCGGGGGATTGCGCGCGCCATCGAGGCACCGGAGGACTACTTCGACGACAAGTTCACCCGGCCGATGGCGCTTTTGCGCGGCAATTACTATCCCGAAAGACCCTCATGGGCGGGCGACAAGGACTTCGGCATCGCGCCGCATACCGATTACGGCTGCCTGACGCTCTTGGCCACCGACGGGGTGCCCGGGCTCGAGGTGCAGACCCGCAATGGCCGCTGGCTGCCGGTCGAGGCGCAGCCCGGGACCTTCATCATCAACTTCGGCGAGATGCTCGAGATGTGGACCGAGGGCCGGGTGGTGGCGACGCTGCACCGGGTGCGCGGGTCCGAGCAGGAGCGGATCTCGGTGCCGATGTTCGTCAACCCGAACCATGATGCCAATGTGGCGCCGCCCGGTTCGGGGCAGGTGATCCTGGCCGGCGAACATCTGGCGAAGCGGTTCAACGAGACCTACCTGCACCTGAAGACCTAGGCCCGAAAGGTCGGTTTCGCCGCGCTCCGGCGTCGCAAACCGGCAGGCAGGGCAGGGGCGGCGCGTCGCATGCTCGGGGGAGCATCCGAGGGAGCGCCAGCCCGATGAGCAAGGACGGGGTCACCCCCCAGCATCAGCGCCGCAAGATCGACCCGAGCCGTGGCCCCCGGCTGGGCGACAACACGCCCAATGACGCCGACCGCATCGAGATCGGACCCACGCGGCTGGCCTTTGACGAATGGCGCGCGGCGGGGCTGGTGCTGCCGGACCTGCAGATGATGCGGCGCTATCGCTGGCAGAGGCTGACGCAGGCGGTGCAGGCGCGGGGCTGGGGCGGGCTTTTGGTCTTTGATCCGCTCAATATCCGCTATGCCACCGACAGCACCAACATGCAGCTCTGGAACAGCCACAACCCGTTTCGCGCCGTGCTGGTCTGTGCCGATGGCTACATGGTGATCTGGGATTACAGCCGGGCGCCGTTTCTCTCGACCTTCAACCCCCTGGTGCGCGAACAGCGCTCTGGCGCCGACTTGTTCTATTTCGACCGGGGTGAGGGGCTGGAGCGGGCGGCAGCGGCCTTTGCCGAAGAGGTGCGCGATCTGCTGGCGGCGCATGGCGGCGGCGAGATGCGGCTGGGGGTCGACAAGATCATGCTGCACGGGCTGCGCGCGCTCGAGGCGCTGGGGATCACCGTCCTGCCCGGGGAAGAGGCGACGGAGCACGCCCGCGCCATCAAGGGCCCTGACGAGATCCGCGCCATGCGCTGCGCCATCCACGCCTGCGAAGCCGCCATGGCCGAGATGGAGCGCTTTGCGCGGTCCGAGGTGCCGCGTGGCAAGGTGTCGGAGGATGATATCTGGGCGGTGCTGCATGCCGAGAACATCCGCCGCGGCGGCGAATGGATCGAGACCCGGCTCCTGACCTCAGGGCCGCGCACCAACCCCTGGTTCCAGGAATGCGGGCCACGGGTGGTGCAGGAGAACGAGATCCTGGCCTTCGACACCGACCTGGTGGGCACCTATGGCATCTGCACCGACATCAGTCGCACCTGGTGGATCGGCGAGGCGCCGGCGCGGCCTGACATGGTGGATGCCATGCAGCACGCGCTGGAGCATATCTTCACCAATATGGACATGCTGGCGCCGGGGGTAAATATCGAGGACCTGAGCCGCAACGGCCACCGACTGCGGCCGGAGTTCCGGGCCGGGCGCTACAGCTGCATGATGCACGGGGTCGGGCTGTGTGACGAATGGCCGCTGGTGGCCTATCCCGAAGACATGGTGGCGGGCGCCTTCGATCACGAGCTGCAGGCCGGCATGGTGATCTGCGTCGAGGCGCTGGTAGGGCGCGAGGGCGGGGATTTTGCGATCAAGCTGGAGGATCAGGTGTTGATCACCGAGAGCGGATACGAGCTCTTGTCGCGCTATCCCTATGACGTTCGGTTGACGGGGGGATGGGCGCTTTAGGGGGCAGCGGCACGCCAGGCGTCGGGCGTGCCGAGGAGGTATTTTCAAACAGAAGAAGGGCTGGGTGGGGCGCTGGGGCGAGCGGAGCGCTCTTGCGGTTCAGCTCAGCTTGGGGACGCCCTCGGGGAAGTCCTTGGAGAGCTCTTCGACGTCCTTGAACTTGATCGACTCGCCGCAACCGCAGGCGTCGGCAACATTGGGGTTGTTGAACTTGAAGCCGCTTTCCAGGAGCGAGGTCTGGTAGTCGATCTCGGTGCCGAAGAGGAACATCTGCGCCATCGGCGCGATCATCACCCGTGCGCCGTCCTGTTCGACGACCTCGTCGTGATCACCGATCTCGTCGGCGAAATCCATGGTGTATTCCATGCCGGCGCAGCCGCCTTTCTTGACGCCGATGCGCAGGCCGGCGTGGCCTTTCTGCTCCATCAGCCTGACGATCTGGCGGATCGCGGCGGGGGTCATGGTCACGGCCTGTTTGCCGGGGATGCCGAACATTGTGCAGAACTCCTTTGCGCCTTACCTAAGCGTGGTCTTGGCGTGAAACAAGCGGGCGGGCCGGATTTCCGCCGACGGTGGTGCCGGCGGCCACGTCGCGGGTGACAACCGCGCCGACGCCGATCACCGCATCATCGCCGACGGTGACGCCGGGCAGCAGGATCGCGCCGCCGCCGATCCAGACGTTGCGCCCGATGGTGATCGGTCGGCCGAATTCCAGCCCCTGGTCGCGCACCGCCGGGTCGCGCGGATGGTCGGCGGTGAGGATCTGCACCTGCGGACCGATCTGGGTGCGGTCGCCGATGCGGATCGGGCAGACATCGAGCAGCACGCAGCCATAGTTCAGAAAGACATTGTCGCCGAGAAAGACGTTCCAGCCGTAATCGACGTAGAGCGGCGCGCGCAGGGCGCAGCTTTCGCCCCGGGCGCCGAGCAGCGCGTCGAGGATGGCGTTGCGGGCCTCGGTCTCGCCGTAGATCGTGGCGTTGTAGTCGCGCATCAGCGCCTGCGCCCGTTGGCGTGTGGCGACTAGCTCGGGGTCGCCGGCGTCATAGAGCTCGCCTGACTGCATGCGCGCGCGCTGCGACGTCATGGCGCGGCTACATGAAGCCCAGTTCGAGCCGGGCCTCGTCGCTCATCATGTCCATGCCCCAGGGCGGGTCCCAGGTGATCTCGACATCGACCTCCTGAACGCCATCCACGGGCGAGACCGCATCGACCAGCCAGCCCGGCATTTCGCCGGCCACCGGGCAGCCCGGGGCGGTGAGGGTCATGATGATCATGACCTTGTTCTCGTCGCTGATCTCGATCGTGTAGACCAGGCCGAGGTCGTAGATATTGACCGGGATTTCAGGGTCATAGACCGTGCGGCACGCTTCGACGATCTTGTCGTAAAGCGGGTGCTCGGTGCTCGAAGGCTTGATCAGCGGCGCGCCTTCCATGGGCGCGGTGGCGTCGTTCATCTCTGGGCCTCGTTTGATTTCTTACCAAACATATAGGGAATAGCACGGCGAGGGTCCAGAGGGGGTGGTCGGGTTGCGGTGGCGGCGGGGTGGTTCTGGGTTGGCTGGGGGCGGGGAGGAGGCCCCGGATCGGGGTCCGGGGCGTGGGGGCTCTTGGGTCGAAGGTTGCTCTCGGGCGGTATGGGAGAGAGGGCCCGGGAGAACTGGTTCATTTGGCGCGCCGCCGTCCCGGACTTGATCCGGGACCTCCTGGGGCAAGACGAGAGTCCCCGGATCAGGTCCGGGGCGTGGGGGGCTTTGGGGCGAAGGTTGCTCTCGGGCGGTATGGGAGAGTGTGGCGGGCTGAACGCTGGTTCATTTTGCGCGCCGCCGTCCCGGACTTGATCCGGGACCTCCCAGGGCAGGGCGAGAGGCCCCGGATCACGTCCGGGGCGTGAGGCGCTTTGCGACAGGAGGCGGCGCCCCTCGACCCGCGCCACCGCAGCCCCTCACTCGTTGATATCGCTGTCGAAGTGCTTCACCTGCCCCCGCGGCAGGGCGAACATGCGGCGCAGCACCAGCCAGGCGACCAGCGACAACACCGCGAAGATCAGCAGCACGGCGGCGGGCGAGAGCCACGAAAGCGGCCCGAGCATCGCGAGGCCCACCAGCGCCGCACCGATGGCGAAGCCGAGAAAGACGAAGCCCGGCACCAGCACCTCGGCGATGCCCAGCAACAGCGCCGCCGCCAGCCAGACCCACCAGACGTTGACCAGCGCCAGCATCAGCCCCGACCTCTCAGCAGCTTGAAGGCATCGCCGAAGGCCTCGAGCGCCTGGGCCGGCACCACGATCGTCTGGTTGCCCTGGCCCTGGCCCAGCACGCCCATCGCCTCGACCTGTTTCAGCGCCACCTGGTATTGCGCCGCCTCGATGCCGTGTTCGGCGATTGCCTTGGCCACCACCTCGGTGGCGTAGGCCTCGGCGTCGGCCTGGATGCGGCGGGCCTTGGCGGTCTGTTCGGCGGCGTAGAGCTCGGCGTCGGCGTTCAGCTCGACCGCGCGTTTCGAGCCTTCGGCCTTGGTCACCTGGGCGCGGCGTTCGCGTTCGGCGTTGAGCTGCTGCAGCATGGCGTCGCGCGTCGCCTGGTCGAGGTTGACGTCGAGGATCTCGGCCCGCGTCACCTCGATCCCCCAGTTGTCGACCGCGTCCATCACGCTCTCCTTGATCGTGTCGATCAGCGCCGAGCGGTTGGATTGCACATGGTCGAGCTCCATCTTGCCGATCTCGGCGCGAACGATGCCGGCCACCGTGGTCTCGATCGCGGCGTCGATGTCGCGGATGCGGTAGACGGTCTTTTCCGGCTCGATGATGCGGTAGAACACCGAGGTGTCGACCTGCACCAGCACGTTGTCTGAGGTGATGGCGTCCTGCGAATGGGTCGGCAGCTGCCGCTCGAGGATCGAGATCTTGTGCGCCACCCGGTCGAGGAAGGGCACGATGAAATTGATGCCCGGCCCCAGAACCGCATGCAGCCGGCCGAAGCGTTCGACCACGTATTTCTCGGACTGCGGCACGATTTTGACGCCGCGCAGCACCACGATGATCACGAAAAGCGCGGCGAGCAGGATCACCAGATTGTCCTGCAGTAGGGTGAGAATCACGTCTTCCATAATGTCATCCTTCGGAAAAATAGCTGTCCGAAGGATGACCCCGCCACAGCGTGAATGCAATGGCGGGGGGCCGGATCAGTCGGTCTTGCGCCGGCGGATCGGCTGCGGGCGCACATGGGTCTCGATGTGGTCATACAGCAGGCCGGCGATGTTCTTGCCGCTGGCCTTCTCGATGCCTTCGAGCCCGGGTGAGGAGTTCACCTCGAGTACCTTGGGCCCGGCCTCGGCACGCAGCAGGTCGACACCGGCAAGCTTGAGCCCGAAAACCCGCGCCGCCTTGACCGCCGCCTCGCGTTCGGCGCGCGAGATGCGCACCACCTGGGCCGAGCCGCCGCGGTGCAGGTTGGAGCGGAAATCACCCTCGGCGCCGGTGCGTTTCATCGCTGCCACCACCTTGCCGCCGACCACCAGGCAGCGGATGTCCTCGCCGGCGGCCTCCTTGACGAAGTCCTGCACCAGGAAGTTGGCCTTGAGGCCGCGGAAGGCGTCGATCACCGATTGCGCTGCCTTCTTGGTCTCGGCCAGGACGACGCCCTTGCCCTGGGTGCTTTCAAGCAGCTTGACGATCAGCGGCGCGGTGCCGACCAGCCCGATCAGGCTGTCGGTGTCCTTGGGGCTGGCGGCAAAGGCGGTGTTGGGCATGCCGATCTTGTGACGCGCCATCAGCTGATGCGCACAGAGCTTGTCGCGGCTCTGGGTGATACCGGCAGAGCCGTTGATGCAATAGGTGCCGATGGTCTCGAACTGGCGCACCACGGCGGTGCCGTAGCTGGTGATCGAGGCGCCGATGCGCGGGATCACCGCGTCGAACCGGGGCAGGCGCTTGCCGTCGTAATAGACATCCGGCGACAGCGCATTGATCGCCATGTAACAACGGGTTGTGTCGATAACCTCAACCACGTGGCCGCGCTCTTCACCCTCGGCCACCAGCCGCGCGGTGGAATAGTTCTGCTCACGGCTCAGCACCGCGATGCGCAGCGCCCGGTTGGGGGCCATCTTGCGCACCTTGGTGGAGTGATAGACGTCGAAGCTGAGCTCCGGTTGCTGGAATTTCTCGGACGGCACCACGGTGACCCGCTCGGTCAGCGCCTGCCGGCCCAGCAGCATGTGGTTCGACATGCCGCGCCGGTCGGTCAGCGTCACCTCGATCGGCCAGACCTTGTCGGCGACCTTGATGTCGGTACGGATGACATAGCGGCTCTCGGCCTCGCCGTTCGAGCTGATGACTTCGCGCCGGTCGATGATCTCGGCCGAGCAGGGGATCGACAGGTCGTCGCGGCCGGGGATCGGATGCACGGCAAAGCGCACCTTGGGCTTGGATGCCGGGCCGAAGCGCTCGATGTCATAGGCATGCAGCGCCGAGGTGCGCGCGCCGGTGTCGACCTTGGCGCGCAGCGCCGGCAACCCCAGATCGGGCAGAGAAACCCATTCTTCCCAGCCCAGCTTGATCTCGTCGGTCATGTCACGTGCCCCCGTCTGCTTCGGGGGCAGCGGTAGCGATTGCGGAACGATGTAGCAAGGCGAGAACGGAGGCAGCAGCCGGATCAGATGTCATCCGACGCAAGATAACCCAAGGCTCCGTCACGTCAAACCGGCGCTCTCGACAATTGCCGGCAAACAGGGCAAATCCGGGCCATGACACAGACCTCCTTTACCCTGAAGGCCACCGATGGCCGTGCCCGCACCGGCGTGATCTCGACCCCGCGGGGCGACATCCGCACGCCGGCCTTCATGCCCGTCGGCACCGCCGCCACCGTCAAGGCGATGCTGCCGGAATCGGTGCGCGAGACCGGCGCCGACATCCTTCTGGGCAACACCTATCACCTGATGCTGCGCCCCACCGCCGAGCGGATCGACCGGCTGGGCGGGCTGCATGACTTCATGAACTGGCAGCGGCCCATCCTGACCGACAGCGGCGGCTTCCAGGTGATGAGCCTCGCCGGGCTGCGCAAGCTGACCGAGGAAGGCGTGTCCTTCAAGAGCCATATCGACGGCTCCAAGCACATGCTGAGCCCGGAACGCTCGATGGAAATCCAGCGGCTCTTGGGCTCTGACATCGTGATGTGTTTCGACGAATGCCCGGCGCTTCCGGCGGATCGCGACCGGATTGCCAGCAGCATGGAGATGTCGATGCGCTGGGCCGCGCGCTCCAAGGCGGCCTTTGGCGAGCGCCCCGGTCACATGCTTTTCGGCATCCAGCAGGGCGGGCTCGAACAGGACCTGCGCCAGCAATCCGCCGAGGCGCTGCAGGAGATCGGCTTCGACGGCTATGCCATCGGCGGTCTTGCGGTGGGTGAGGGGCAGGAGGCGATGTTCGGCTGTCTTGACTTCGCGCCCGAGCAGCTGCCGCAGGACAAGCCCCGCTACCTGATGGGCGTGGGCAAGCCCGATGACATCGTAGGCGCCGTGGCGCGCGGGGTCGACATGATGGACTGCGTTCTGCCGTCGCGCTCGGGGCGCACCGGGCAGGTCTTTACCCGCCACGGCGTGCTCAACATCAAGAACGCCCGCCACCAGGACGATCCCCGGCCGCTGGACGAGACCTGCACATGCCCGGCCTGCCGCAGCTATTCGCGCGCCTATCTGCACCACGTGTTCCGGGCGCAGGAGATGATCTCCTCGATGCTGCTGACCTGGCACAACCTGCACTACTACCAGGAGCTGATGGCCGGCATGCGCGATGCGATCGCCGAAGGCCGCTTCGACGCCTGGCAGTCCGAGTTCCACGCAATGCGCGCCGAGGGCGATATCCCACCGCTTTGACGCAAAACGTGATAGGCTGCGGCAAGCTGACAGGCGATTACCGGCCGTTCCGTGCGGTCGCACGTTAACCTTGCGTTTGCATGCGTGGGTTATTCGTCTATGAAGCCAGCCAAGTAAACGAGCAAGCAGGCGCATGACCGACAACCTTCAATCGCCCCGGCGATCCCCAGAACCGCGTGCGGACGAGCCGCAGCAGCGTGCGGCACGAGACTGGGTAAAGCTCCTTTCGGAGTACCGTGATCCCAGCGCAGCACGCAGCTGGTTCGAACTGGCCGTCACCGTCGGCCCGTTCATTCTCTTGTGGGCCGCAGCCTGGTGGTCGCTGGGCGTCAGCTACTGGCTGACCCTGGCGCTGTCGGTGCTCAACGCGGCATTCCTGCTGCGGCTCTTTGCCATCCAGCACGACTGCGGCCATGGCGCCTTCTTCCAGAATCGTACGCTCAGCGACTGGCTGGGCCGGGTGCTGGGCGTGTTGACGCTGACGCCTTATGACGTCTGGCGGCGGTCGCATTCGATCCACCACAGCACCCATGGCAACCTCGGGCGTCGCGGCATGGGCGACATCCACACCCTGACCGTGGCCGAATACAAGGCGCTGTCGCCTTACAACCGGCTGATGTACCGGCTGTACCGGCACCCGGTGGTGCTATTCGGTCTGGGGCCGGGATATCTGTTCTTCCTGCAGAACCGCCTACCGCTGGGGCTGATGGCGACGGCACGCTACTGGGTCAGCGCCATGGCGACCAATGCGGCGATCTTTGCGGTGCTGGGGGTGATCATCTGGTTCGGCGGGCTCAAGCCCGTTCTGCTGATCTTCCTGCCCTCGACGCTGCTGGCGGCGACCGCCGGGGTCTGGCTGTTCTATGTCCAGCACCAGTTCGAGACCACCCATTGGGAATCGGAAGAAGACTGGCAGCTGCATGACGCCGCGCTGCACGGCAGCTCGCATTACGTGATGCCGCGGGTGCTGCAATGGCTGAGCGCCAATATCGGCATTCACCACGTGCACCACCTGCACAGCCGCATTCCGTTCTACCGCCTGCCGCGGGTGCTGCGTGATCACGCCGAGCTGGCCACCGGCAATACGATGACCATCCGCGAAAGCCTGCAGAACGCGCGACTGCACCTTTGGGACGAAGACAGCCGCAGGCTGCTGTCCTTCCGCGAGGCGCGGGCGTTACTGGGCTGAGGCCCGGAACATCCGAGTTACCGAACGGCGGCCCCTGTGGCCGCCGTTTGCTTTTGCATCGGCGGGAACCAGCCGGCCGCAAAGGCGTTGGCAGGACATGAAAACCCTGCACCTCCTCCCCGCATTCATTCTCGCCCCCTTTGCCGCCATGGCTCAACCCACGCCCGAGGCGATCTCGGACGCGCAATACTCCGGCGGGCCGCTGCCTGACGGCCAGTCGGCGATTGCCGTGGTCGTTCAGGTTCTGCTCGACCGTGCCGGCATCAGCCCCGGCGTCATCGACGGCTACCGTGGCCCGATGTCGGAAAGCGCCCTGCGCGCCTTCGAGACCCGCGAGGGCATGAGCGCCGACGGCGTGATGGACCAGGCGGTCTGGGAGGCGCTCGGCGGACCCGGCCATGAGCCTGTGATGCAGAGCTACACCATCACCGAAGAGGATGCCGCAGGCCTCTCCGACACGCTGCCAGAGGATTATGCCGAGCTGGCCGAGCTCGATCAGCTGGGCTACACCTCCGTCGCCGAGAAGCTGGCCGAGCGCTTTCACATGGACGAGGGCTTCCTCCGTGATCTCAACAGCGGTGCCAGTTTCGCGCCCGGCGAGACCATCACCGTCGCCGCCCCCGGTGCCGATGTCAGCGCCGAGGTGGCCCGCATCGAGGTGCGCAAGGATGTCACCCGGGTGGCGGCCTTCGATGCCTCCGGCCGGATGGTGGCGAATTACCCGGCGACGGTCGGCTCGGGCCAGCTGCCGTCGCCCAGCGGCACCCACGAGGTGACCGCCGTGGCGATCGATCCGACCTACACCTACGACCCCGACAAGAACTTCAAGCAGGGCGACAACGACAAGGTGCTGGTGCTGCCGCCGGGGCCGAACGGACCTGTGGGCTCGGTCTGGATCGACCTCAGCAAGCCGACCTACGGCATCCACGGCACCTCCGAGCCCGACAGCCTGTTCCAGAGCCAGAGCCACGGCTGCGTGCGGCTGACCAACTGGGACGCCAACGAGCTGGCGCAGATGGTCGGGCAGGGCGTGACGGTCGAGTTCGTCGGCGGGGACAGCTGATGCGCCTGGCGCTGGTTGCGGTGATGGCGGCATGTCCGGTGGTGGCGCAGGAGGCAGACCCTCCCGGCCCGCCGCCGGAGACGTCGCTGACGCCGAAGCTGCGACCTGAGGGGCTTAGTGAGGGTCAGACGGAAGGCGCCGAGGCAGAGGAGCCAGCGGCCGAGACCCCCGATCAACCCGAAAACCAGGTCACCGTGATCGACGCGGCGCCGGTGGTGCCCGACCAGATCGCCTATGACGCCGAGGCGCTGGCGGCCTGCTATGGCGCGCTCAACGCGCTTGGCGTCAGCTATCAGCCCATCGACCCGATCAGCGCCGATGACCGCGCCTGCGGCATCCGCCAGCCGGTCGAAGTGACACTCCTGCCGGGCGAGGTGGCGCTGGAGCCCGCCGCGCGGATGCGTTGCGAGACTGCTCTGGCGCTGGCCAACTGGGTGCAGGATTTCGCCATTCCGGCCTCGCGCGTGCTGCCGGAGCGCGGCACGCTCGCAGCCATCGAACACGGCAGCGCCTATGTCTGCCGGCGGCGCAACAATGACCCTGACGGCAAGGTGTCAGAGCACGCCTATGGCAACGCCATCGACATCATGGGCTTTCGCTTTGCCGAGGGGCCGCCGATCCCGGTGATGCCGCGCGAGCGCGAAGGCACCATGGCCGAGGCCTTTCAGGATGCCGCCCGCGCCACCGCCTGTCTGCACTTCAGCACCGTGCTGGGCCCAGGCTCGGACGCCGCCCATGACAACCACCTGCATCTTGACGTGCGGGCGCGGCGGGGCGGCTTCCGGCTTTGCCAGTAGCGCTCAGGTCTTTAGCTTCAGCAGGCCCTCGATGGCCTCTTGCCGGCCCTCGCCGATATAGCGGTTGTAATCCGGGTGCTCGAAGAGGTGGCCGTAGTAGATCTGGTGCCGGTAGGGCAGGTAGTCCTGATGGATCAGGTTCTGGTTGCGATGAATGCGGATCGCCTCCTGCCCGGCATTCAGCTCGGCAATGGCACGTAGCTGGCCATTGTGCTCGCCGTACATCTCGAGCTCCGAGCCAAGCACATCGTCGAAATACATGAAGATCCGCGGCAGGAAATGCTCGGGTTTCTCGGCCACCGCGTCAAAAATGCGAAAGCTTTCGCGGGTCGAGGAATGGTAATCGGTGTCGTTGAACATCACGCCAATGGGCGCAGGTTTGTATTCGTCGAGAAAGCCAGCGATGGTCTCGCGGATGTCGCCGATCACCAGCTTGGCCTGCGGCACCCGGGCCTGCAGTGCGGGCTTGTCCATGATGTACTGCTTGGCGGCAAACCAGTAGGGCAGGTCATAGGCGCCCTCGGGTTCCGGCATGCCGGCACCGGTGTCGAAGCCGTAGCACTCGACCGTCACGCCGGTCACCTTCTTCACCTCTTCGGCAAAGTCGCACATGTAGGCCAGGCCGTTGCCGCCGGCGACGCCGAATTCGATGGCCGAGATCCGGTCATGGCCCAGCGCCTTGCCCAGCCGCGCGGCATTCAGCATGCACCAGGCGTAATGCGGCCGCTCGACGGCCAGCATGTCGACCTGGAAATCGACCGAGTAGTTCATCCGGGGGGCGGTGGCGCGGATCAGCTTGCGGGTCAGAGCCCCGGCCATGGAATTGCGAAATTCGCGGGAATAAAGCAGGTCTGAAATCATCGCCTTCATGCGGCACCCCTTATAAGACGACCCGGCCGGACATTCTGCCCGCCGGGGAAAACCGGTCCGGGCCCGGACCCGGACCCGCCAATGCGCGCGGTATGGCGTGCAAATGTGGCGATTTTACGGGCGGGGGCGGCGCGCAGGGCGCATTGAAATCTCGACCGGCGCCCAGATACCCGCTTGCCCCGCCGCGCCGGCACGGGCATTCTGGAGCGCAACAAGACACCCCCATCCTTGAATGGGGCAGGGCAACGCCCTACCTGATTAGCCTGACAGGAGCTGGTGAGTGCTGCCGCAAAGCGGGGCCACGCCAGTTTGCCAAGAATAAGGAAAGAGCATGCAAGACCCCCTCAACTCAAGCTATCCCGTGCTGCCGCTGCGCGATATCGTGGTCTTCCCGCATATGATCGTGCCGCTGTTCGTGGGCCGCGAGAAATCGGTTCGCGCGCTGGAAGAGGTGATGGCCGACGACAAGCAGATCCTGCTGTCGAGCCAGATCGACCCTTCGGTCGACGACCCCGAGGCCAGCGGCATCTACAAGGCGGGCGTGCTCGCCAACGTGCTGCAACTGCTCAAGCTGCCCGATGGCACCGTCAAGGTGCTGGTCGAAGGCGTGGCGCGGGTGCGCATCATCGAATACCTTGAAAACGAAGACTTCTTCGAGGCCAAGTGCGACTACCTGACCGAGATGCCGGGTGATCAGGCCTCGATCGAGGCGCTGCTGCGCACTGTCGCCGGCGAGTTCGAGCGTTACGCCAAGGTCAAGAAGAACATCCCCGAAGAGGCGCTTGTCGCCGTCTCCGAGACCGAGGAACCGGCCAAGCTCGCCGACCTCGTGGCCGGGCACCTGGGCATCGAGGTTGACCAGAAACAGGACCTGCTGGAAACGCTCAGCGTCTCCGAGCGGCTGGAAAAGGTCTATGGCCTGATGCAGGGCGAAATGTCGGTTTTGCAGGTCGAGAAGAAGATCAAGACCCGCGTCAAATCCCAGATGGAGCGCACCCAGCGCGAGTACTATCTGAATGAGCAGATGAAGGCCATTCAGAAGGAGCTGGGCGACGGCGAGGACGGCGCCAACGAGATCGCCGAACTGGAAGAGAAGATCGCCAAGACCAAGCTCTCGAAAGAGGCCAAGGAAAAGGCCGATGCCGAGCTGAAGAAGCTCAAGAACATGTCGCCGATGTCGGCCGAGGCCACCGTGGTGCGCAACTACCTCGACTGGATGCTGTCGATCCCGTGGGGCGTGAAAAGCCGCGTCAAGAAGGACCTGAACAAGGCGCAGGACATCCTTGATGACGATCACTACGGTCTGGAAAAGGTCAAGGAACGCATTGTCGAATACCTCGCGGTGCAGCAGCGTTCGAAGAAGCTGAAGGGCCCGATCATGTGCCTTGTCGGCCCTCCGGGCGTGGGCAAGACCAGCTTGGGTAAATCGGTCGCCAAGGCCACGGGGCGCGAATTCATCCGCATCTCGCTGGGCGGCGTGCGTGACGAGAGCGAGATCCGCGGTCACCGCCGGACCTACATCGGCTCGATGCCCGGCAAGATCATCCAGGCATTGAAGAAGGCCAAGACCACAAATCCCCTCATCCTGCTCGACGAGATCGACAAGATGGGTCAGGATTTCCGGGGCGACCCGGCCTCGGCCATGCTCGAAGTGCTTGATCCGGAACAGAACGGCACCTTCGTGGACCACTATCTCGAAGTGGAATACGACCTGTCGAACGTGATGTTCCTGACCACCTCGAACAGCTACAACATGCCCGGGCCGCTGCTTGACCGGATGGAGATCATCCCGCTGGCCGGCTACACCGAGGACGAGAAGACCGAGATCGCCAAGCGCCACCTGATCAGCAAGCAGATCAAGAACCACGGTCTTAAAAAGACCGAGTTCGAGCTGACCGACGAGGCGCTGCAGGACATGGTGCGGTATTACACCCGCGAGGCCGGTGTGCGGAACCTCGAGCGCGAGATCGCCAAATGCGCCCGCAAGGCCGTGACCCGGATCGTCAAGGGCGAGACCGACAAGGTGGTGGTGACCTCCGAGAACCTCCCGGACTTCCTGGGCGTGCGCAAGCATCGCTTCGGTCTGGCCGAAGACGAGCATCAGGTCGGTGTGGTCACCGGTCTGGCCTATACTTCGGTGGGCGGTGATCTGTTGCAGATCGAGGCCCTGCGCCTGCCCGGCAAGGGCCGGATGAAGACCACCGGCAAGCTCGGCGACGTGATGAAGGAGTCGATCGATGCGGCGGCGAGCTACGTCCGCTCGATTTCGCCGCAGATCGGGGTCAAGCCGCCGCGGTTCGAGAAGTGGGACATCCACGTCCACGTGCCGGATGGCGCCACCCCCAAGGACGGCCCCTCGGCCGGTCTGGCGATGGTGACCTCGATCGTCTCGGTGCTGACCGGCATTCCGGTGCGCAAGGACATCGCCATGACCGGCGAGGTCAGCCTGCGCGGCAATGCCATGCCGATCGGCGGGTTGAAGGAGAAGCTGCTGGCGGCGCTGCGCGGCGGGATCAAGACGGTCTTCATTCCGGAAGAGAATGAAAAGGACCTGGCGGATATCCCCGACAACGTCACCTCGGGCCTCAACATCATCCCGGTGACCCATGTCTCGGAAGTGCTGGAAAAGGCGCTGATCCGCGCGCCCGAGCCGGTGGAATGGGACGAGGCCGCCGAGGAAGAGGCCGCGGCCCAGCGCGCGCTTGCGCGTGGCGAGGACAGCACCAGCGCCGTGGCCCATTGAGCCTGAGCGCTGCCCGCAACGTCGACCGAAACGACGCAGACTGAAACGACAAAGGCCGCCCGAAGCGCTCGGGCGGCCTTTCTGCTGTCGAGGCGTCGAAGATCAGTGCGACGCAGCCGCCGCAAAGGCAACCAGCGCTGCCAGCAACACCAGCGTCACGCCGCTCGACGAGCTTGCGGTCTCGGTCTCGACCACCACCACTTCTGGCGCGACATAGGTGTCGAGCCCGCCGGCGAGGGCGGCAGAGCCGATGGTGGCGGCGCAGGTGGCTGCAATCAGGGTCTTTTTCATCTTCGGTCGTCCTCTTTTCATGTCCCTGGCGAGTTGGTCGCACCGGGACAGGCGCGTCATTCCGCCGGCGGGTCCCCGCCGATCGCTTGCGGTTTCTGCGCAACAGGCCGGGTGTGTCGGTTCAGGCGTCACGGGCCGGCGGAAAGAGGCGGATTTTTCTCCGCCTCCCCCCTTGCACGGCCGGAAAACCGGCGTTAAGAGACGCGCTACCGGGTGATTAGCTCAGTGGTAGAGCGCTTCGTTCACATCGAAGATGTCAGGAGTTCGAATCTCTTATCACCCACCATTTTCCTTCTTTTGCCCTGTCGTGATCCGGCCCTACCAGAGCAAGGTCCCGCGTCGTTGCGGGGGCTCCGGCAGCGGGTCCATCCCGATATCCCGCGCCATCCGCGGATCGCGCCTGAGCTGCTCGATCTGACGTCTGTGCCGCCGGTCGGCGAGGCTGCTCCAGAGGCCGGCGATCACGCCTGTCTGGGTCTTGCGGGGGGAAGGTCTGCTGTGGTCGGACATCTGCGTCTCCTTGCGCGTTTTGGTGATGCAGACCAGGGTGCGAGCTCAAGTCAACTTGAGGTCAAGAAGAAATTTCGAAGGACTGGGCAGGGTCTGCGGATTTCCGGCAGGCTCGGAAACTTTGCATCTTGAAGCCCTTCGCGCAGGGCATTAGAAGCGGCGACGAAGGGTGATTAGCTCAGTTGGTAGAGCGCTTCGTTTACACCGAAGATGTCGGGAGTTCGAGTCTCTCATCACCCACCATGCTACTGCATTGAAATCGCACAAGTACCTGATATTCAGGCACATGCGCCGCTTCGTCTGGTACATAGAGGTGGTACACAATGAGATGCACAATGCCCCAACCTGTCCTGATCGGATCGACCTACTACCTGCGCGTCCATGTCCCTCGCGACGTGTTGGAACGTGCGGCGGGTACGACCATGTCGCAGCCCATCGGCGACCGCATCTACCAGCTCAAGCTCACCACACATGCCAAGGCATCGCTGCGGATAAAGGACTGGCCGGAGGCGAAGAGACGCTTCTCGCAGGCTCTAGCGGCATTGGAGAGCCACTGGGAGGCGCTGAGGCGGGGCCTGCGGTTCTTACCCACAAGCAGGCGGTGGCTCTCTCTGGTGAGGTCGTGGCGGTCTTCCTCGACATCCTCGACGATGAACCCGGAACGACAGAGATGTGGCAGCGTGTGACCGAGATGGACGAGGCAGCACGAGCGGTCTTAGGTAGCAAATGCACCAAGATGCCATCTGGCTGCGGGCCGGGTCCTCAGTTTGAATGGGTGGTAGTGTCCCAACGCTTGGTGTAGGAGGCCGCGCGCGGAGCCCCCGGCGTAGCGCAGCGCGCGGCCGGGTGTGACG
>NZ_JBLXEC010000012.1:0-131512 GCF_048263515.1 Marinovum sp.
TCCACATCAGTGTAAGGGGGTCATTTTTGGACGCCGATCACCCCGTTACGGGGTCAAAATTGCACGCCTGTTCACACTTCTTCCATTTCCGCATGTTCGGCGTTGAGTTGGTCCAAGACGCCCGCGCCTGTCACGGCGGACAGGTGATCTTGGATACCGCTTGTCGCCAAGCCGCTCATAGCGTCGCGCACTTGTTCCTGCACGCTACCGATACCGCTGGCCTTGATCGCATCTTGTATGCTGCCAATTCCGCTGGCTTTGATCGCATCTTGCAGACTGTTCACGGAACCCACGGCGTCCTGCAAAGCGCTGAAGCCGCCGATGCCGCGCAACGCGTCTTTCATAACAGCGCTTCCTTCTGTCATTTCCTTGAACTGTTCCCTCAGGCGTTCATCCGCAGCCGCCCGGTCTTCATCGCTCATTTCCATGTTTAACTTGGAAATGTCGAAACTTTTGGGTTTCTCATTGCCGGTGTCTTCATCACTCATCGTCTACACCTTGTCGTCGCCCCGCCGCTTTCTACATCATATAGCGCCTGCTGTTGGCGTATACTAGCATTGAGGGTTAAAGTTTTTGGAGCCCAAATCCACGGCAGCTCTTCGAGGTTCAAAGGAACAATTTTGCAAGCGCAGAGGATGACCCGTTTCCGCCCCTCGCGTCGGTGCCTGACGTCAGGCTGCGTCTTGCGCGAATGTCGCGCATGGGCTGGGCTCCAGACCTTCGCCGCATTTGGTGTGAAGGTCAGCAAGAGGTCGTTCGGACCCCTCTGGAATGCGGGATTTCCGCCACGGTGCATGACCCGGTTCCTTTCCGGTTTTGAGCTTCATGCGTTGTGGAGTGAACGGCCGGCCTTGCCGCCGTGCCCCTCCAACGTCGAGAGGGGACACCCCTCTCGACGCTCTCCCCATCACTCCAGCAAGAAGGGCCAGACCGGGGAGCAGGGCCTGCCCCTTCCGTCGTGCGCGCGCCTTGTGACGCGCACGACGGAAGGTCCCGGCCGATAGGATAGAGGGAAGATCGGGCGCGTCGGACATCCACAATTCAAGGACACCGACAATGCTCGACAGCACCCAGACCACCTTCGCGATGGCCCCGGCGTGGCAGGACCACATCTCGCCGGGCGACATCGTCTCGTTCCGCTTTCCGCTCGCCGAGGAGGGCCATACCGGGCGCCCCAAGGCGCGCCCCTGCCTGATCCTCGATCTCGAGGAGCATGGCGGCAAGCGCTATGCGCTGCTCGCCTACGGCACCACCTCCCGTCGCCGGTCCAACATCGGCTATGAGGTGCATGTCCGTCGCCGGGCGGACTACCTCTCGGTGGGGCTGAATGAGCCGACCCGCTTCGTCGGCGCGCGCAGGTTGCTCGTGCCGCTGAACCACAGCGGCTTCGCCGTGTGCCGGGCCACCGGTTCGGCGGTGCTCGGGCGCCTCGCTGGGTCAGCCCTCGCAGCGATGAACGCCGTGCGCGGACGCATCCACGCTGAGCGCGACATCGCGACCGACCGCCGGGCCGAGCGCCGTTCCCGGGCAGGTGCGGGCCGGGGGCACGGCTTTACAGTCGAAAGGCGTGCACCGCGTCGCGTCGTCGCGGGAAAGGCGGTGCAGCAATGACTGCGCTTCCGCCGAAAACCCTCGTCGAGCACCAGGTCGATCTTGTTCGCGCGGTCATCGAACGGCGTGCAAGCATGCCCCGGCACCTCGCCCAATGGGTGATGCCGCATCTCGGCGCCGGCGCGCGGGGAATGGTCCGCGAGACCATTGAGCACCTCGACGACGAGACCGACATCGACGAGGGCCTCGCCGACTACCTCGATATCGCCATCGTCGAGATCCGTGGCGAGATCGCCGCCGGGACGACCGAGGAGAAGATCCAGATTCCGCCCGAGGAGCTGATCGGCGGCTCCTTGGCCTTCGACCGGCACAGGCAGCTTTCGCCCGCTGCGGAGGCGCTCCAGGAAGCCCTGCCGCCGCTCGTGGAGCTGTATCAAGCTGTCCGGAGGGCGATCGACTTCGCCGAAGCGATCAAGATGAGTATCCGCATGATCGACTCGAAATGATGGGACGGCGCCCTCCCGGGCGCCGTCCCTTGAGGGGCCGAGAGGCCCCGGCGCCGGGATCGGATCTCCCGGCGTTCGGCGCGCCGGCGATGATCACCACTCCTTCGCTGCTACGAAGCTGCCGGCGCGCCATCACCCTCATAGGAGAAAGCGATGAAATACTGCACCCGCGCTCATGTCTGGCTGCGCAGAAACTCTATCCGAATATCGATTTCAGTTCTGCTGATCGTCCACGGTGCTCTGCTGATCTGGCCGGGCCAGTAGATTGGGCAGGGTGCGCGCTTCCTAGCCCACCGAGATGGGCGCGAAGATCTAACCGCTGACCATATAACTTCGCGGGCGCAAAAAAAGTGGAGCAAAATGTGGAGTAAATTAACAGGCATTTGCAGGCGCATTGCGCTGAAATGCCTTGTTTCTATGGGCGTATTCGCATTGCGCCGAGCCAAAAGTGGCGGAGAGACAGGGATTCGAACCCTGGGAACCCGTGAAGGCTCAACGGTTTTCGAGACCGCCCCGTTCGACCACTCCGGCACCTCTCCGCGGGGGTCTGGGGGCTGCGTTTAATCCGTCTTTTCGCGGGGCGCAAGCGGCAATCCGAACTTTTCTCTGCATTTTTCCGGGCCGGTTTTGATGCTGTTAACCGGGACCTGCGCAGATTGCCGGGCGGGCCGGCTTGGAAACCGGGCGGGCAGAGGTTAGATTCATGGAAACACACCGATCGGAGCCCCTGCATGCTGCACCGCATTCTTCCTCTCGCCACGGCCGCCGCGCTTACCCTGACCTCGCCGGTCTGGGCTCAGGCGACCCGGGCCACCGATGCGCTGCTCGACCAGCTCGGCCTGCCCGAGACGGTGGCGGTGATGCGCCAGGAGGGGCTCGACTATGGCGCGGAACTGGCGGCCGACATGCTGCCCGGCGGCGGCGGTCGCAGCTGGACCGAGGTGGTGCAGCGGATCTATGACACCGAGCGGATGGAAGCCACGGTGCGCAACGGCTTTGCCAGCGCCTGGGCCGACGAGAACCTCTCGCTCGAGGAGCTGGCCGCGTTCTTTGCCACCGAGGCCGGGCGCGAGGTGATCCGGCTGGAGATCTCGGCCCGCGAGGCGATGATCGACGACAGCGTCGAGGAGGCCGCGCGCGAGGCCTATCGCGACAGCGCCGACGAGACCGGGACCGACAGCCGCCTGCAGCTGATCTCCGATTTCATCGAAGCCAACGACCTGATCGACGCCAATGTGGTGGGCGCGATGAACTCGAGCTACGAATTCTACGCCGGGCTGGTCGATGGCGGCGCCTTCGAGATGAGCGAGGAGGAGATCCTCGAAGTGGTCTGGGACAGCGAGGCCGACAATCGCAGCGACACCCGTGAATGGCTTTTTGCCTACATGATGCTGGCCTACCGCCCGCTGGAAGAGGCGGCGCTGCGCGATTATGTCGAAATGGCCTCGAGCGATCAGGGCAGGGCGCTGAACCGGGCGCTTTTTGCCGGCTTCGACCGGATGTATGGCGAGATTTCCTATGCGCTGGGCCTGGCGCTGGCGCGGCAGATGACTGCCCAGGAGCTGTAGACACCGCCAGACCGGCATCGGGGCGCCAAAGCGCCGGAAAATCACTTGACAGCGGGGGCCAACCTCTGAATAAGGCGCAGACCCCGCCGGGCCATGCCTCGCGGGGTTTGATATTCATGACGCTCCGACATGGGGCGCGCTGTTCGCGGCGATCCGGGCCAGAGCCCTGATCATCAACACGGGACACCGGGGCCACAGAACGCGGAAACAAAGGAAGAGACGGATGTTCGCAGTCCTCAAAACGGGCGGCAAGCAATACAAGGTTTCCTCGGGCGATATGCTTCGCGTCGAGAAACTGGCTGCTGATGCCGGCGAAAAGGTTCAATTCAACGACGTGCTGATGCTGGGCGGTGACAATACCGTTCTGGGCAGCCCGCTCGTCAGCGGGGCCGCGGTTCAGGCCGAAGTGATCGACCAGATCAAGGGTGACAAGGTCATCCACTTCGTCAAGCGCCGCCGGAAGCACAGCTCCAAGCGCACCAAGGGCCACCGTCAACAGCTGACGCTGATCCGCGTGACCGACATCCTGGCCGAAGGCGCCGACAAGTCGGGCGTCAAGGCCGCGATCGGCGCAGGCTCCGTGGCGGGCGCATCCGCTGCCGCCGCACCGAAAGCCGAGAAAGCCGCTGCCAAGGCAGAGGCTCCGAAAGCCGAAGCCGCCGCCGGCGACGATCTGACCAAGATCACCGGTGTGGGCCCCGCGGCCGCGAAAAAGCTGAACGATGCCGGGATCACCAGCTTCGCCCAGCTTGCAGAGGTTGACGTCGACAGCTTCGATGCCGTCAAGGTCAAGCCGGAATGGACCCAACAGGCCAAAGAACTGGCCGGGAAATAAGGAGAGTACCCCATGGCACATAAAAAAGCAGGCGGCTCCTCCCGCAACGGTCGCGACTCTGCCGGACGCCGTCTTGGCGTCAAGCTTTACGGTGGTCAGAGCGCGATCCCCGGCAACATCATCGTGCGTCAGCGCGGCAACAAGTGGTGGCCGGGTGAAGGCGTGGGCCAAGGCAAGGATCACACCATCTTTGCCACTGTCGAAGGCAATGTGACCTTCCGCAAGGGCTTCAAGGGTCGGACCTTCATTTCCGTCCTGCCCGCCGCAGAGGCCGCCGAGTAAGCCGACCTTAAGGTTTGCATGACAAACAGCGGGGATCGGCAGACGCCGGTCCCCGCTTTGTCGTGCGGGCCTGATTTTTCGTGACAGAAGCGTCAAAGCGCCTGCGGCGATTTGGTCTTTCCGTAATTTGTCATTTTCTGGTAGAAATGCGGGATGAGCCAGGACAGTCAATCAAGGATCCAGGCGGCGCCAGCCGCACCCCGGAGGAGGCGGGATCCTGCGAGCGACCTCTTGCATCAGCCCGGGCGCGTTGCCATCTCTATGCCATGTTTTCGGAGTAATCTGAACAGGTTCGGTGACACGCTTCCGGGTCTGGCCCCGACCGGACACCACTGAAAGTACCCCGTGACAGGGGGCGCGGGACCTCGCCTTGACGGCGCGGTTTCCGGTCCGCCCCCCGAGACTGCCGTTTTTGAGGAGGAACTGCATGACCGCCCAGCAACACCTGGTTGTTCAACCCCTGATCGAAACCGAACGCGTGGACCTGCGTCCGCTGCGCCGGTCCGACATGGGGCTGATCGAGATGCATGCCTCCGACGAGCGCGTGGCCCGCATGACCACTTCGATTCCGCATCCGCTGCCGCCCGGGGTGACCGAAGCCTTCGTCACCCGCGCCATGGCAGCCGACCGGCTCGAGGATGTCTGGGCGATGGACGGCACGCGGCTGGACGGGCCGGAACTGATGGGTCTGATCTCGCTCGAACGGATGGACCGCAACCAGTCCGAGGTCGGCTACTGGGTGGCGCCGGCCTTCTGGAACACCGGGCTTGCGTCTGACGCGGTGCGGGCGCTTGTCGAGGCCAACCCGATGGACAATGACACGATGTTTGCATCGGTCTTTCAGGACAACCCGGCCTCGGCGCGGGTGCTGACGAACTGCGGCTTCAACTACATCGGCGACGCCGAGAGCTATTCGCTGGCCCGCGGCGCCCAGGTGCCCACATGGACCTATCTGCGCAAGCTGCGGTGAGGTTTGGGGGCGCTGCCCCCGTCCTCGCAAGCGAGGACTCCCCCGAGGGTATTTGAAAACAGAAGAAGCAGGGGATGCGCCAAGGCTTGAGGCCGGGGCGCATTTTCTTTATCGCCGGTGCAGCAATCAATGAGGCGCATGCCATGAAATTTCTCGATCTCGCCAAGGTCTATATCCGTTCCGGCGCCGGTGGCGGCGGGGCGGTCTCGTTCCGGCGCGAGAAGTACATCGAATACGGCGGCCCGGATGGCGGCGACGGCGGCAATGGCGGCTCGGTGATCATCGAGGCGGTCGACGGTCTGAACACGCTGATCGACTTTCGCTATCAGCAGCACTTCTTTGCCAGGAACGGCCAGCCCGGCATGGGCAAGCAGCGCACCGGCAAGGATGGTGACGACATCATTCTGCGGGTGCCGGTGGGCACCGAGGTGCTGGACGAGGACGAGGAGACGGTGATTGCCGAGCTGATGGAGGTGGGCGAGCGCATCGTCCTGGCCAAGGGCGGCAATGGCGGCTTCGGCAACCTGCATTTCAAGAGCGCCACCAACCAGGCGCCGCGCCGTGCCAATCCTGGCCAGCCCGGGGTGGAGCGGACGATCTGGCTGCGGCTCAAGCTGATCGCCGATGCGGGGCTTCTGGGCCTGCCCAATGCCGGCAAGTCGACCTTTCTCGCGGCAACTTCGAACGCGCGGCCGAAGATCGCCGATTATCCGTTTACCACGCTGCACCCGAACCTCGGGGTGGTGGGCGTCGACGGCGCGGAGTTTGTCGTGGCGGACATTCCCGGGCTGATCGAGGGCGCGCATGAGGGGCGCGGCATCGGTGACCGGTTCCTGGGCCATGTCGAGCGCTGCTCGGTGCTGTTGCACCTGGTCGACGGCACCTCCGAGGCCGTGGCCGAGGATTACCGCACCATCATCAACGAGCTCGAGGCCTATGGCGGTCACCTGGCCGACAAGCCGCGGGTGACCGTGCTCAACAAGATCGACGCGCTCGATGACGAGGAACGGGCGGAGGCCAAGGCCGCGCTCGAGGCCGAGGTCGGCGGGCCGGTGATGATGATGTCCGGTGTGGCACGCGACGGGGTGACCGAGGTGCTGCGCGCGCTGCGCGCCGAGATCTCGGAGGACAAGCTGCGGCAGCAGGCGCAGGACGAGGAGCCCGAGACGTGGCAACCCTGACCGACGCCCGCCGCATCGTCATCAAGATCGGCTCGGCGCTGCTGGTGGACCGCACCACCGGCGCGCTCAAGGACGACTGGCTGCGTGCCCTGGCCGAGGATGTGGCCTGGCTGAAGAGCAAGGCCGACGTGATCCTGGTGTCCTCGGGTTCGATTGCTCTGGGCCGTGGTGCGCTTGGGCTGGGGCTCTCCGAACTGCCGCTGGAGCAGTCGCAGGCCGCCGCCGCTGTGGGCCAGATCCGCCTGGCGCGGGCCTATGAAGAGGCGCTGGCGCCACATGGGCTGACCACCGCGCAGGTGCTGGTGACGCTGGAGGATTCGACCGACCGGCGGCGCTACCTCAACTCGCGCGCCACGCTGGAAACGCTGATCTCGCTCGGTGCGGTGCCGATTGTCAACGAGAACGACACCGTCGCCACCGACGAGATCCGCTATGGCGACAATGACCGCATGGCCGCGCAGATCGCCGCCACCGTCGGGGCCGATGTGCTGGTGCTGCTGTCCGATGTCGACGGCTTTTACACCGCTAACCCCGCCACCGACCCCGAGGCGCGGCGCTATGACGTGATCGACCTGATCACCCCCGAAATCGAGGCGATGGCCGGTGACGCCGGCTCGGGCCTGTCCAAGGGCGGCATGAAGACCAAGCTGATGGCCGCCAAGACCGCCACCGCCGCGGGCTGCGCCATGGCGATCACCCATGGCGAGACGCTGCGGCCTCTGCAGGCGTTGAAGAACGGCGCCAATGCCACTTGGTTCACCGCCCATATCGATCCGCAGGCGGCGCGCAAACGCTGGATCGCGGCGATGAAACCGCGCGGCGAGGTGGCGCTCGATGCCGGCGCGGTCGAGGCGCTGCAGGCCGGGCGCAGCCTCTTGCCGGCGGGCGTCAGCGGCGTCAGCGGCACCTTCGGGCGCGGCGATCCGGTGGCGATCACCGATGGCGCCGGCCACGTGCTGGGTCAGGGGCTGACGCGTTATACCGCCGCCGAGACCCGCACCATCAAGGGCCACCGCTCCGACGAGATCGAGGCGCTGCTGGGCTACCCAGGCCGGGCGGTGCTGATCCACCGTGATGACATGGCGCTGTGATCCGCGCTTCTTCTGTTTGAAAATACCTCCGCCGGAGGCATAAAGTCTCTGGACCCCGGCCCAGCAAAGGCACCCGACATGAAAGACCTCGCAGACATCCCCGCCCTGATGGCCGACATCGGCGCCCGCGCAAAAGCCGCCAGCGCCGAGCTGGCCTATGCCCCGGCCGAGGCCAAGCAGGCCGCGCTGACCGCCGCCGCCGACGCGGTCTGGGCCGCGCGCGACGCGATCATCGCCGCCAATGCCAAGGACATGGAGTTCGGCCGCGACAAGGGCCTGAGCCCGGCGATGCTTGACCGGCTGATGCTCGACGAGACCCGGATCAAGGGGATGGTCGACGGGCTGCGCGCCGTGGCCGAGCAGGACGATCCGGTGGGCGCGGTGCTCGAGGAATGGGACCGGCCCTCGGGGCTGCACATCCGCCGGGTGCGCACGCCTCTGGGCGTGGTCGGGGTGATCTACGAGAGCCGCCCCAACGTGACGGCGGATGCCGGCGCGCTCTGCCTCAAGGCGGGCAATGCAGTGATCCTGCGCGGCGGCTCAGAGAGCTTTCATTCTTCGGGCGCCATCCATGCGGCGATGGTCGAGGGTGTCACCTCGGCCGGGCTGCCGGCAGATGCGATCCAGCTGGTGCCGACGCGCGACCGCGCGGCGGTCAGCGAAATGCTGACCATGACCGATTTCATCGACGTCATCGTGCCGCGCGGCGGCAAGGGGCTGGTGGGTCTGGTGCAGCGCGAGGCGCGGGTGCCGGTCTTTGCCCATCTCGAGGGCATCGTGCACGTTTACCTCGACAAGGACGCCGATCCGGTCAAGGCGCTCGACGTGGTGCTCAATGCCAAGACCCGGCGCACCGGCATCTGCGGCGCCGCCGAATGCCTGCTGGTGCACCGCGACATCGTCGACACCATCGGACAGGGGGTGATCCGCGCGCTGATCGACGCCGGTGTCGAGGTGCGCGCCGACGAACGGCTGCAGAAGATCCCCGGCACCGTGCCGGCAGGCGAGGCCGACTGGGGCAAGGAATACCTCGATTCGATCCTCGCGGCGCGGGTGGTCGAAGATCTCGACGCGGCGATTGCCCATATCCGGCAGTACAGCTCGAGCCATACTGAATGCATCATCACCGAGGATGACGTCGCCGCCGAGCGCTTCTTCCAGCGGGTCGACAGTGCCATCCTGATGCGCAATGCCTCGACCCAGTTCGCCGATGGTGGCGAATTCGGCATGGGCGGCGAGATCGGCATTGCCACCGGCAAGATGCATGCCCGCGGCCCGGTGGGCGCGGCGCAGCTGACCAGCTTCAAGTATTTGGTCGAGGGCGAGGGCACCACGCGGCCCTGACCCGGTTCGGGCGCCCGGAACAAAATCATCGCAGGGCGTCAGACCGTGAGGGTCAACCGCCCCGCGGCCTCTTCGACCTGCGGCTTCCGGCCGATGTCGCGTGCGAGCAGCGGCAGCAGCACGAATTGCACGTGATTGGGCGCAACGACCGGCTCTTCGCTCTCTGGCGCCGGCGAGCGTGCGATCCGCTCCATCTGCTGCCAATGTGCCGGGTCGGGCACCACGCGTTCGGCCAGGCCGGTGACCGACCAATGACCGGGCTGGTATTCGATGCAGATCTCGCCGCCGCGCGGCAGCGCCGCCTCGACACATTGCATGGCCAGAAGCGCCAGTTGCACCTCGCGCCGGGGCAGGTCGCCGCCGGGGCTCCAGTCATAAGACACCCGGCCGGCATCGCTCAGCGCCTGCAGCACCATCAGGATCTCGTTGCGCGAGACCAGCGCATTGTCCGAGGCCGCGCCGAAGGCGATGCGAAAGAACCGGATGCGCGCGCTGGCATATTCGCAGCTGTCGGTCACCAGCGCCAGTTCCGGCCCGCCGCTCTTGGCGCCGCCCAGCGACATGAGCTCGAGCCCGTTGGCAATCGCGCCCACCGGCGAGATCAGATCGTGACAGATGCGCGAGGCTATCAGTGAGGCAAGCTTTGCCGTATAGGGGATCATCTTTATCCTCCGGAGGTGCGACGGATGACCGACATGAATGCCTTGCTGGAACCGGGAAACCTGGTGCGGCACCCGGATCGGCCGGATTGGGGGGTCGGGCAGGTCCAATCGAATATCGCAGGCAAGATAACAGTGAATTTCCGTGAAGCGGGCAAGGTTGTAATCGATGGCAACAGGATCGCGCTTGACCCCGTCTTCGAAGGCTAGGCTAAGCGCGCTTTGGTTAACAGCCTCTTAAGCGCGGCGCGGCAAGGCCCGGCAGTACGTTGTCATTGCGCCCGGGCCGCAGTATCAACCGCGCAAGAGCCAAGGCAAAGCGGGACGATCATGAGCACACCGGAGTTTTCCGTCAGGCTTGCCCGAAGCGAGGACGAAATCCGCGCGGCCCAGGCCCTGCGCTACCAGGTCTTTGTCGAAGAGCTGGGCGGCGGCGGCGCCATGGTCGACCATGGCGCGCGGCTCGAAAGGGACAGGTTCGACCCCTATTTCGACCACCTGCTGCTGTATGACACCGCCCGCGAAGCTGCGCCGGTGGTGGGCGTCTACCGGGTGCTGCGCGATGATCAGGCGGCGGCGATGGGGCAGTTCTATTCCGACGAGGAATACGACCTCGGCCCGCTGCGCGCCTCTGGCCGGCGGCTGATGGAGCTGGGGCGGTCCTGCCTGCACCCCGACTATCGCGGCGGGGCGGCAATGTTCCACCTCTGGCAGGCGCTGGCGGAATACGTCGAGGAGCATGCCATCGAGGTGCTGTTCGGCGTGGCCAGCTTCCACGGCACCGACGCCAAGGCGCTGGCGCAGCCGCTGTCCTCGCTCTACCACAACCATCTGGCGCCGGAAGAGCTGCGGGTCAGGGCGCGGCCTGCGCAGTACCAGCACATGGACCTGCTGCCGCCGGATCAAATCGACCGCAAACAGGCGATGCTGCAGACCCCGGCGCTGATCAAGGCCTACCTGCGGCTCGGTGGCATGGTGGGCGAGGGGGCCTGGATCGACCATGCCTTCAACACCACCGATGTCTGCCTGGTGATGGACACCGCCAGGATGAACGCCAAGCAGCGCCAGATCTACGCCAGCACCGGGGCGCGGCGATGACCCCGACCTGGAGCGGCGACGGCCCGCCGCCCGAGCTCGCCCGGCCCACGGGCCTGCGCGACTGGCTGCGGGTGGCGCGCCGCGGCGTGCCGATCCTGCTGCTGCTTGGCTTCGGGCTGGCGCTGCTGATGCTGGTGCGGCTGGTGGAATGGCCGCTTTTCGGCAAGCGGCGGCCGGTCACGCCCTATATCACCGTGGTGGTCTGCCGCGGGGTGCTGCGGCTGCTGGGACTGCGCCACCAGTTGCACGGCACGCCGATGCGCGACCATGGCGCCTTTGTCGCCAACCATGCCTCCTGGCTTGATATCTTCGTGCTGAATGCGGCGCGGGATGTCTATTTCGTCTCCAAGGCGGAAGTGGCGCGCTGGCCGGGCATCGGCCTTCTGGCGCGGGCCACCGGCACGGTCTTCATCTCGCGCGACCGGCGCGAGGCGCGGGCCCAGACCGAGCTGTTCCGCAGCCGGCTGAGGGGGCGGCATCACCTCTTGTTCTTTCCCGAGGGCACCTCGACCGACGGGCGGCGGGTGCTGGCCTTCAAGCCCACGCTCTTTGCCGCCTGTTTCGACCCGGCGCTGCGCGAGGCGCTGTTCATCCAGCCGGTGACGGTGATCTATCGCGCGCCAGAGGGCGCCGATCCGCGGTTCTACGGCTGGTGGGGCGAAATGTCCTTTGGCGAGCACATGCTGGCGATGCTGGTGGCGCGGCGGCACGGGGCGGCAGAGGTGATCTTTCATCCGGCCCTGAAGGTTGCGGACTTCGAGGACCGCAAGACCCTGGCGCGCAGGCTGGAAGAGACGGTGCGCGGGGCGCATGCGGCGGGGTTGGCGCGCTAGGGGGGATGTGCCCCGCCGCTGCAAAAATGAGGGCTGCGCCCGCAGGTTTGTTTGATGTGGGGGGCTCTGCCCCCGTCCTCGCAGGCGAGGACTCCCCCGAGGGTATTTTCGGCAAGAGGAAGTTGGGGGGGGCCTGCCTTGGGGGTCAGGCCTGCATGGCGTTCAGGAAGGTGCGGGCCTGGGCGGCGGGGTCTTCGGCGCTCCAGATCTCTTCGCCGAGACCGAAGAAATCGGTGACGGGGGAGAGGTCGCGGATCAGCGCCTCGTCGAGGGCGCCTTCGGCCACCACCGGCAGTTCGATCATCTGCGACCACCAGTCGAAAAGCTCGCGTTCGGCCAGGGCGCCGTCGCCGAGGCTGCTGGCACCCACCGGGCCGAAGCAGACGTAATCGGCGCCGGCCTCGCCGCCCGACATGCCGTCGTGACGCGAGGTGGCGGCGTGCAGGCCGACGATGGCATCCTCGCCCAGGGTCTTGCGGGCGGCGCGGACGCTGTGGGCCTCCTTGAGGTGGACGCCGTCGAGGCCCAGCCGTTCCGACAGCAGCACGTGGGATTCGATCACCAGCGCGATGTCGCGGCGGTGGGTGATCTCGCGCAAGAGGTCGGCGGCGCGGGCAATGCGGTCTTCGTCGTGGCTGGCCATGGCCAGACGCAGGCAGGCCACGGGCACGGCATCAAGAACCGTCTCCAACTCCTTGCCAAAGCTTGACAATTCAAAGCTGGCTGGCGTGATCAGGTAGATTTGCGGGTGCTCGATCTCGGCCATTTCGGGCTCCATTCAGGTGGCTGCGCCTCCTATAGCGACAAATTTCGGGAATGGCTATCTCTGGCGGCGCCCGCGCCTATTTCGGCGGCAGCGCGTCGACGAAGTCGAGCGCCAGCGCCATCAGACCCTGTCTGGTGGCATCGCGGTCGAGGTCGTCTTCGTAGAGCTCGATCATTCCGCCCATCGGCCGGCCGGTAAAGGCCATGGGTTGCGCGCCTTCAAGCGCGAGAGCCCGGTCGGCATTGTCCTTGCCCACCCGGTACATCAGCCCGCGCTTGTGCACGCCGCAGAGCATGTTGCCGTTGAGCATGAAGCAGAGCCCGCCGAACATCCTGCGCTCCGACAGTTCCGCCACGCGAGGGCCGAGCGCCTCGCCCATGTCCTCGCGCAGCAGGGTCTCGTGTCCGGGATCATAGGCCATTGTCAGCGCTCCTCGCGGGCCGGCGGCAGAGGTGCCGTCGCGGGGCAGTTTATCGGCCAGGATGCAGCAGGGGAATTGCGCTTTTGCCGCCGGGACCGTAACAGGGCGGCCATGAGTGAGACCAACAGATACCGCCCGCAGCCCGCCATGGTGCTTGTCCGCCCGCAGATGGGTGAAAACATCGGTGGCGCCGCGCGCGCGATGTGGAATTTCGGCCTCGACCGCATGCGCGTCGTGGCCCCCCGCGACGGCTGGCCCAACCAGAAGGCGGTTGCCATGGCATCGGGTGCCGGGCGGCTCCTGGACGAGGCCGGGCATTTCGCCAGCACCGCCGAGGCGGTGGGCGATTGTTCCTTTGTCTTTGCCACCACGGCGCGGCAGCGCGGGCTGACCAAGCCGGTGGTGAGCCCGGAACGCGCCATGCAGATGGCTGCCGAGAAGATCGCCGCCGGCGAGCGGGTTGCGGTGCTTTTCGGGCCGGAACGGGCCGGGCTCGAGAACGACGACATTGCGCTCGCCAATGCCATCATTTCGGTGCCGGTGAACCCCGAGTTCGCCTCGCTCAACCTCGCGCAATGCGTGCTGCTGACCGCCTATGAATGGCGCCGCGCCAGCGAAGAGATCACCCATGAGACCGTCGAGATGGCCAAGACCGACTGGGCCTCGGCGATCGAGATGGACAAGCTGGCCGAGCATTACGAGGACCGGCTGCAGGAGGCCGGCTTCTTCTTTCCCGAGACCAAGGCCGAGGGCATGAAGATCAACCTGCGCAACCTCTGGTCGCGGATGCGGCTGACTCGGGCGGATGTTCAGATGCTGCATGGCATCATGCGCCAGATGGTGCGCTGGAAAGAGACCGCCGAGCGCTCGAAGCCCGAGTGATCCCTGCGGCATTCGGCGGCGCTTGAAGCCCCCGGAGGGCTTGACTACTGTCCGCCCAAACGGAGAGGCCCATGGCAGAGAAACGCAAATTGTTCGAAGAGGTGGGCGAGAGCAAGCGCCCGGACACCCCGGCCCGCACCGGCATGATCGACAGCGGCCGCCGCGGCGCGCGCGGCGCGATCCGGGCCTGGCTGATGGTGCTGTTCGCGCTGGTGGTGGCGATGATCCTGGTGGGCGGTCTGACCCGGTTGACCGATTCAGGCCTGTCGATCACCGAGTGGAAGCCGGTGACCGGCGCGCTGCCGCCGATGTCAGAGGCCGCCTGGACGGAAGAGTTCGACAAGTACAAGGCGATCCCTGAATACCAGTTGCAGAACAAGGGGATGACCCTTTCGGAATTCAAGGTCATCTACTGGTGGGAATGGGGTCACCGCCAGCTGGGTCGCTTTGTCGGGCTGGTCTGGGGCTTCGGCTTCCTGGGCTTCCTGGCGCTTGGAAAGATCCCGCCGGGCTGGACCGGGCGGTTGCTGATCCCCGGCGGGCTGGGCGGCATTCAGGGGGCTGTCGGCTGGTGGATGGTGTCTTCGGGGCTGACCGGCACCATGCTCGACGTGGCGAGCTATCGGCTGGCGACGCACCTGGGGCTGGCCTTTGTCATTCTGGGCGTGCTGAGCTGGTTCATCTTCCTGCTGGGCTGCGAGGAACGCGAGCTGATGCAGTGCCGGCGCAATCGCGAGGCCAAGCTGTTTCGCATGTCGACCGGGCTGATGCATTTCGCGCTGCTGCAGATCCTGATCGGGGCGCTGGTGGCCGGCATCGACGCCGGGCGGAATTACACCGATTGGCCGCTGATGGCCGGTGGGTTCTTTCCGCCGTTCCCCTTCGAGATCGAGCCGCTCTGGCGCAACTTCTTTGAAAACGACGGGCTGGTGCAGTTCATGCACCGGATGGCGGGCTATCTGCTGGCGATCTTCGGCGTGGTGGTCTGGCTGCGGGCGCGCAAGTCGCCCAATGGCAAGACCCGCTTTGCCTTCAACGCCGTGCTGGCGATGATGGCGCTGCAGGTGGTTCTGGGCGTGGTGACGGTGCTTTATTCCGCGCAGCTGCATATCGCGATCACGCACCAGCTGGGCGCCGTGGCGCTCTGGGTGCTGATCCTGCGGGCGCGCTTCATTGCCGGCTATCCCACGGCCGACAGCATTCGGGGGTCGGTGAGATGAGTGCTTATGACGAGCTGATGGCGTTTCAGCGCCAGACCGAGGCGCTGGCGCAGGTCGCCGGGCGACTGGGCTGGGATCAGGAAACGATGATGCCAGCCGGCGCCGCCGAGCAGCGCGGAGAAGAGCTGGGTGCGATGGAAGAGGTGCTGCATTCCCGTCGCACTGCGCCCGAGGTCGGCCAATGGCTGGCGGCGATCGACGATGCCTCGCTGGATGCGGTGGGTCAGGCGCAGATGCGCCACATCCGCCGCAACTATGCCCGGGCCGTCCGCGTGCCGGCGCAGCTGGCGGCGCGGATCGCCAGGACCACCTCGGTGGCCTATGGCACCTGGGCGCGGGCGCGTGCCGACGAGGATTTCGCCGCCTTCGCGCCGGTGCTCTCCGAAATCGTCGCCCTGCGCCGCGAGGAGGCTGGTCATATCGCCGAGGGCGGCGATGCCTATGACGCGCTGTTGCAAGGCTACGAGCCGGGGGCGACCGGCGAGGAACTGGCCGCACTCTTCGACGATCTGCGCCCGGGGCTGGTGGCGCTTCGGGCGGCGGTGCTGGAGCAACCCGCGCCGCAGCCGGTCAGCGGCAGCTATGACCTGGCCCTGCAACTGGCGCTGTCGCGCAAGCTGGCCGAGACCTTCGGCTATGACTTCACCCGCGGCCGCATCGACACCGCGGTGCATCCCTTCAGTTCCGGCAGCGGCAGCGACGTGCGGATTACCACCCGCACCGCCGAAGCTGATCCCTTCAACTGCCTCTATTCCACCATCCACGAGGTCGGCCATGCCTGCTATGAGCAGGGTATCGACCCCGCCTATGCGCTGAGCCCGCTGGGGCAGGGCGTGTCACTGGGGGTGCACGAAAGCCAGAGCCGGATTTACGAAAACCAGCTCGGCCGCAGCCGCGCCTTCTGTCACTGGCTCTACGGTCAGATGACGGACAGCTTCGGCGATATGGGCGTCGCGGATGAAGAGGCGTTCTACAAGGCCGTCAACCGTGTCCAGCGCGGCTTCATCCGCACCGAGGCGGACGAGGTGCAATACAACCTCCACATCATGCTGCGCTTCGATCTCGAACGCGACATGGCGCGTGGCACGCTCGAGGTGGAAGATCTCGAAGAGGCCTGGAATGCCCGCTTTGCCGAGGATTTCGGCTATGCGGTCGACAAGCCTTCGAACGGCGTGTTGCAGGATGTGCATTGGGCGGCCGGGCTGCTGGGCTATTTCCCGACCTATGCGCTTGGCAACGTCTACGCCGGCTGTCTCTACCTGGCCCTGCAAGACGATGTGCCGGGGCTCGACGATCAGCTGTCGCGTGGCGATCTCTCGGCTGCGACCGGCTGGTTGCACAAATACGTGCAACGTCATGGCGGTCTGCACGAGCCGCGGGCCGTGATCGAGCAAGCCTGCGGATTTACCCCATCCGAGGCGCCGCTTCTGGCCTACCTTGAGCAGAAGTTCGCCGATCTCTACGACCTCTAGAACCGTGGGATATCAGGGGGCTGGAGGTCGCTTGGCGGCCTTGTGGCCGCGCAGAGCCCTGCAAACACCGCTCTGAGCGGGATTTCAGGTCCGGCGCCCAGTGGCGCCCAGCCGTCGCAGGCGGGCAATTCCAGCCTTTTTGCATTTGCATGGTTCCCGACGTCGGATTTATGGCGCAACCCGCAGAAAACATGTAGGGTTGTTCGGCAGGCATCACAAAATAGAGGAGGAAGACCGTCCTATGAAGATGTTTCTAATTTCAGCCGGATTTATTATCGGTCTGACGAGTTCAGCTGCCGCGCAGGGGACACCCGTCAGTCCAAACCCGGATTATCCTGTTTACGTGCAGCAGAACGGCATTGAATATTTCTGCCGTCCCGGCCTCACGACGCTGCCTGACGGCCGGCCAGCGCGGCTTTGCCGCAGGCTGACCGATCTGCTGGCTGGCGGCGCAGGCGCCGGCGCGGGCGGCGCTGCGGCAGTGGGCGGCGTTGCGCTTCTGCTGGCCGTGCTGGGCGGCGACGGCGGCGGGAGCTCCGGAGGAACCGGCACCGATTAAGACAGCCGAAAGAACATGATCATCGCATCGCCCGGCCATCCGCCGGGCGATGCAAACAGGCTCAGGCGATGGCCCGGGACGTATTCCGGCCCAGCAGCGCATCGACCGACCATTGGCCGGCCCCGATCAGCGCCAGCGCCAGGTAACCGCCGCCAAGCGCGATATTCTTCATGAACATGGTCATCTGCATCTGGTCCGCCGGCACGTAGTGATAAAGCACGCCGGCCGCGACCGAGAAGAGACCTAAGCCCAAAGCGGCGAGGCGGGTCTGAATGCCCACCAGCAGCGCAATACCGCCCAGGATTTCCAGCAGGATCACCGGCCAGGCCAGGAGGCCCGGCACGCCGCCGGACGCAATGTAGCCGGCAAAGCCCTGCACATCGCCAAGCTTGCCGATGCCGGCACCGATGAACATCACCGAAAGCAGGATGCGGGCCACCAGCAGGCCGGTGTTTTGTACAGTCGAAGTCATCTGAGTAGTCCTTCCAAGGTTTCTGCGGAAGGACTACTCTCTGTGCGCCCATTCAGGCAATTAGGGTAAACTACACAAGTCTTGTGCAATCCTGCAGAGGTCAGACCTCCGCTTCGCCCTCATCCTCGGCCTGTTCGGCGATCCAGGCTACGCTGACAACTTCCTCACCCTTGCCGGTGTTGAACACCCGCACACCGCCGGCGCTGCGCGACCGGAAGGAGATGCCGTCGACCGGCACCCGGATCGACTGCCCGCGCGAGGTGGCCAGCATGATCTGGTTGTCGAGCTCGACCGGGAAAGAAGCCACCAGCGGGCCGCCCCGCATTGCCTTGTCCATCGCCGCCACGCCCTGGCCGCCCCGGCCACGCACCGGGTAGTCATGCGAGGACGACAGCTTGCCCATGCCCTTGGCGGTGATCGTCAGGATCAGGTTTTCGGCCGCCGACATTTCGGCATAGCGCTCCGGCGACAGCGCGCCCGGGGTCACCGCCTCTTCATCCTCGTTCTCTGCCTCGTCGGTCAGACCGGCGACAGCACGACGCATCTTGAGATAGGCGGCGCGCTCTTCGGCATCGGCCTCGAAGTGGCGGATCACGGACATCGACACGACCTTGTCACCGTTGTTCAGACGGATGCCCCGCACGCCCACGGAATTGCGCGAGTTGAACACCCGCACATCGGTGGTCGGGAAACGGATCGCACGGCCCGAGTTGGTCACCAGCATGACATCGTCATCCTCGGAGCAGATCCGCGCGTTGATCAGCGACATGCCTTCGTTCTCGTCCTCGAACTTCATCGCGATCTTGCCGTTGGCCTTGACGTTGGTGAAATCCGACAGCCGGTTGCGCCGCACGGTGCCCTTGTCGGTGGCAAAGACGATCTGCAGATCGTCCCAGTCTTCCTCGTCCCGATCCACCGGCATGATCGCCGCGATGGACACGCCGGTCGGAATCGGCAGGATGTTGACGATGGCCTTGCCCTTTGACGTGCGCCCGCCCAGCGGCAGGCGCCAGGTCTTGAGCTTGTAGGCCATGCCGTCGGTGGTAAAGAACAACAGCTGCGTATGGGTATTAGCGACAAACAGCGTGGTCACCACGTCGTCGTCCTTGAGCGCGCCACCCGACAGCCCCTTGCCGCCGCGCTTCTGCGAGCGGAAGTCGGCCAGCGGCGTGCGCTTGATATAGCCGCCCTGGGTGACCGTCACGACCATGTCTTCGCGTTCGATCAGGTCCTCGTCGTCCATGTCACCGGCCCAGTCGGTGATCTCGGTGCGGCGCGGCACGGCGAACTGGTCTTTCACCTCGGTCAGCTCGTCAGAGATGATCGTCATGATCCGCTCGCGCGAGGACAGGATGTCGAGGTAATCCTTGATCTTGGCCGCCAGCTCTTCCAGCTCGTCAGTGATCTCCTTGACCCCCAGCTGGGTCAGGCGTTGCAGCCGCAACTCGAGGATGGCGCGGGCCTGCGCCTCCGACAGGTTGTAGCTGCCGTCTTCGTTGATCGTATGGGTCGGATCGTCGATCAGCTTGATGTAGGCGGCAATGTCCTGCGCCGGCCAGCGCCGGGTCATCAGCTTTTCGCGCGCCTCAGCGGCATCGGCCGAGGCACGGATCGTCGCCACCACCTCGTCGACATTGGTCACGGCCACGGCCAGACCACAGAGGATGTGACTGCGCTCGCGTGCCTTGCGCAACAAATAGGCGGTGCGCCGCGCCACCACGTCCTCGCGGAAGTCGAGGAAGGAGGTGAGGAAGGCACGCAGGGTCAGCTGCTCGGGCCGGCCGCCGTTCAGCGCCAGCATGTTGCAGCCGAAATAGGTCTGCATCGGGGTAAAGCGGAACAGCTGGTTCAGCACCACTTCCGCCGTGGCATCGCGCTTGAGCTCTACAACCACGCGCACACCGTTGCGGTCAGACTCGTCCTGCACATGGGCAATGCCCTCGATCCGCTTCTCGCGCGCGGCCTCGGCGATCTTCTCGATCATCGCGGCCTTGTTCACCTGGTAGGGGATCTCGTCGACGACAATCGCGTAACGGTCCTTGCGCAGCTCCTCGACCCGGGTCTTGGCCCGCACGATCACGCTGCCACGGCCTTCAAGGTACGCCTTGCGCGCGCCAGAACGGCCAAGGATCAGACCGCCGGTGGGGAAATCCGGGGCAGGGATATACTGGATCAGCTGCTCCGAGGTCAGGTCCGGGTCTTCGATCAGCGCCAGGCAGGCATCGATCACCTCGCCCAGGTTGTGCGGCGGGATGTTGGTCGCCATGCCGACGGCAATACCGCCGGCGCCGTTGACCAGCATGTTGGGGAAGCGCGCAGGCAGCACCGTCGGCTCGCGGTCCTTGCCGTCGTAGTTGTCCTGGAAATCGACGGTTTCCTTGTCGATATCCGCCAGCAGAAAGGCCGCCGGCTTGTCCATCCGCACCTCGGTATAGCGCATGGCGGCGGCGTTATCGCCGTCCATCGAGCCGAAGTTGCCTTGCCCGTCCAGAAGCGGCAACGACATCGAGAAATCCTGCGCCATCCGCACCAGCGCGTCATAGATCGCGCTGTCGCCATGCGGGTGGTACTTACCCATGACGTCGCCCACCGGCCGGGCCGACTTGCGATAGGGCTTGTCGTGACTGTTGCTGGTTTCATGCATTGCGTAAAGAATACGCCGATGCACAGGTTTCAGCCCGTCGCGCAGATCCGGGATCGCGCGGCTGACGATGACCGACATCGCATAGTCGAGATAGGCCGACTGCATCTCGTCGGTGATCGAGACCGTGGGGCCGTGATACTCGACCCGATCAGGCTTTTGTTCTTCGTTCTCAGGAGGTTGGGGCGTGTCACTCACGTCGTCTTCACCGCTTTTTGTCGGTTTCTATATATTGTTGAGGGGAACTATATCAGAGACAGGATATGGGGTGCAATCCTTGGTTTCCCGGCTTTTGGCAGCCGTCGGGTCAATCTGCCAACACATTGTTTTCATTGATTTACAATAAATTTCTGGCACGATTCCCGGACAGCAAAAAAAGACGAGGTGCAAGATGCAGATGTCGGAGACCGAAATGATGCTGCGCGGCTACGGGCTGACCACCGCGGAGTTCTTCTATCGCATGCCGGATTACACGCATGTGCTCAACAGCTATATCTGGCAGGACTATGACACCGCGCCGGACCATCCCCGGCTGTTCCGCTTCATCGAGTTCTGGCAGGACGAGATCGAGGGCCCGCTGCATTCGGTGCGGTTTTCCCACCGCAAGATGCTGGCGTCAGGCGAATGGCAGAACGTGGTCGGCGAATTCACCTACCACTGACCCCAAAGCTCCAAAGGGCGCTGGAAAAGCGCCTACCCCCCCAAACTTCCTCTTGCCGAAAATACCCTCGGGGGAGTCGCCCATGGCGACGGGGGCAGAGCCCCCAAAACCCCCGCCAGGATCAAACGCGGTTCAGGGAATGATCCGCGTATACTTCACGCCTTCCAAAGTCGCGCCCATCCGCAGCCCCGCCTGGCCAAAGACCACCGCAATCACCGGCGCCAGCGAGGTCGTGGTCTCGGCGCTCAGATTGCCGCCACTGTCGGGAATGGCATAGGTCACCCCGGCACCGGCGGCAAAGCCCGGCGACCGGCGGAAGTTCTGCAGCGCCTCGTCGGTCATGAAGAACAGCACATGGGCATATTGCTGCGCGCCGATCTGCAGCCCGCCAGAAACCTTGGTCATGGCGTAGTAATCCACCGTTGCGCCATTGATCCGCATGGCGCCGCGGCCATAGCCGCCGCCAAGTCCCAGACCCGCCTCGGTGACCAGCGGCATGATCAGCATGCCGACGGATTTCTCTGCCACGGTGCGGGTGCCGGGGAAATCGGCATAAAGCTGCGCCAGGGTGCTGTCGACGCGGGCGTCGATGGTGGCGGGCCCGCGCGAGCCCACGCCATTGCCGCAGGCGGCCAGGGTGCCGGCGGCCAGGCCGGACAGAAGGAAGTTACGTCGGAGAAGCTGGGTCATCTTGGGTCTCTGCTCGCATTGCCTCGGGGGTGCCGGTCTTGTCGCCGGTCGCGCGCAGTATAGGCGCAAGGCGCGAAACTGTCACGCCGCGAAACCCCGGTGCCGCCCCGGTGGCGGAGCGGCGCCGGTCCGCGCGGGATCAGCCGTTCAGCAGGCGGGCGGCTTCCGACGCGAAATAGGTCAGCACCCCGTCGCAGCCGGCGCGCTTGAAGCCCATCAGGCTCTCCAGCATCGCCTGTTCGCCATTGATCCAGCCATTGCGCGCCGCGCCCTGGATCATCGCGTATTCGCCAGAGACCTGGTAGGCATAGGTCGGCGCGCCGAAGCGGTCCTTCACCCGGCGGCAGATGTCGAGATAGGGCATGCCGGGCTTGATCATCACTATGTCGGCGCCTTCTGCCAGGTCACGCTCGACCAGCCGCAGCGCCTCGTCGGAATTGGCCGGGTCCATCTGGTAGGTCTTCTTGTCGCCCTTGAGCGCGCCGGAGGCGCCGACAGCATCGCGGAACGGCCCGTAGAAGGCGCTGGCGTATTTCGCCGAATAGCTCAGCAGCGCCACGTTGTGGTGGCCATGTGCCTCGAGCGCCGTGCGCAAAGCACCGATCCGTCCGTCCATCATGTCCGACGGGCCGATGATGTCGGCTCCGGCCTCGGCCTGGCTCAGCGCCTGTTTGACCAACGCCTCGACGGTGGCATCGTTCACAACCTCGCCATCCACCACAAAGCCGTCATGCCCGGTGATGTTGTAGGGGTCGAGCGCCACGTCGGTCATCACCGCCATCTCGGGCACCGCCGCCTTGATCGCGCGGGTGGCCCGGTTCGACAGGTTCTCCGGGTTCCAGGCCTCGGCGCAATCCTCGGTCTTCAGGCTCGGATCGGTATAGGGAAACAGGCAGATCGCCGGGATCCCCAGGGCATGCGCCTCGCGCGCCGCCTGGCCCACAAGGTCGACCGAGCGCCGCATCACCCCGGGCATCGAGGGCACCGGCTCTTCGATCCCCTCGCCATCGCGGACAAAGATCGGCCAGATGAAATCCCCCGGCGTCAGGGTGTTTTCGCGCACCAGGTCGCGCAGCGCGGCGCTCTTGCGGGTGCGGCGGAAGCGGGCGGCGGGGAAGGGGGCGAGGGTCATGGCGGTCTCCGGCAATTCTCTCCCGTACCTGCCAAGCCTGTTGCGCCAAGTCCAGCCCGAAGAGGGCCCGCAAGGGACCGAAGAGGCCGCCTCTGGGCAAGCCCGAGAGCTTGCGCTAAGGAGGCTCGGAAGACCTCAGGGGAGCACGTGGTGAACGATCTGCAACTCACCATTCTGGAACATATCGACATGCGGTCCTTTTCGAACCTCTGGTTCTGGATCGCGCTTGCGGTGATGTGGTCGACCGCCAGTCACTGGGTGATCGGCGTGCCCTTCGACATGGTCACCCATGCCCGCAAGCATGGCGGCCAGGCGCAAAGCGATCTCGAGGAGATGGTGCGCATCAACTGCAACCGCCTGCTTTATATCGGATCGGTGGCCGGCATCTGGCTTCTGGGGCTGGTCTGTTTCCTGCTCAGCGGGCTTGCGGTGCTCGGCTTCTTCTATTGGGTCGAGTTTGCCCAGGCGGTCTTCCTGCTGCTCTTTCCCATGAGCCTGGTGGGCTTTCTCAGCCTCTCCACCTCGCATCGCATCACCGACATGGGCCTGCAGGGCGAGGCGCTGCAGCGCCGGCTGATCCGGCATCGCTTTTACGTGCAGGTGATCGGCGTGCTGTCGATCTTCGTCACCGCCATGTGGGGCATGTACCAGAATTTCTCGGTGCAGGTGCTGGGACATTGATCTGACCATTGACCTGACCCGGTCGCTGCCCCATGTGAGACGCCATGTCCGATCCCCAGACCCGTATCATCGGCGGCGCGCCGGAAGGCTTTGACGCCCGCCTGATCCTCGACGAGATCGCCAGAAGCGACGGCCCCGTTCTTCACATCGCCCGCGATGACAAGCGTCTCGCGGCAATGCAGGCGGCGATCGGCTTCTTTGCGCCCGACATGGCTGTGCTGACCTTCCCGGCCTGGGATTGCCTGCCTTACGATCGGGTCTCGCCCCATGCCGACATCTCCGCCGCCCGCATGGCGACGCTGGCGGGGCTGGTGCATGGCATGCCGAGCCGCTTTGTCCTGCTGACGACCCTGGCGGCGGCGACGCAGAAAATCCCCGCCCGCGAGGTGCTGAAAGAGGCGGCCTTTACCGCCCGCGTCGGTCACCGGATCGACGAAAAGGCGCTGCGCAACTTCCTGGTGCGCATGGGGTTCGTGCAGGCGCCCACGGTGATGGAGCCCGGCGATTACGCGGTGCGCGGCGGCATCATCGACATCTTCCCGCCGGGCGAAGGCGGGCCGGTCAGGCTCGACCTTTTCGGCGATACGCTCGACGGCGCGCGACGGTTTGATCCGGTCAGCCAGCGCACCACCGAAAAGCTCGACCTGGTCGAGCTGGCGCCGGTCTCCGAGGTAATCCTCGACGAGGCTGCGATCACTCGGTTCCGCCAGAACTACCGCATCGAGTTCGGCGCCGCCGGCAGCGACGATCCGCTCTACGAGGCGATCAGCGCCGGGCGCAAGCACCAGGGCGCCGAGCACTGGCTGGGCTTCTTCCACGACCGGCTCGAGACGCTCTTCGACTATCTGCCCAAGGCGACGATCACCCAGGACGATCAGGTCACGCCCTCGCGGCTGGCCCGCTGGGACATGATCGAGGATCAATACGAGACCCGCAAGATCGCCATGGCCAGCAAGGCGCGGATGGACACGGTCTACAAACCCGCGCCGCCAGAGACGCTCTACCTCGACGATGCCGCCTGGCAGAATGCTACCGCCGGGCATCGCCTGTTGCAGTTCCATCCGCTGGCCCAGGCCTCGGGCCCCGGTGTCAGCGACGCCGGCGGCCGCATCGGACGCAATTTCGCGCCAGAGCGTCAGCAGGAAAAAATCAGCCTTTTCGGCGCTCTGGCGCAGCATGTTAAGGCAAAGATGCAAGATGGACCTGTGGTCATTGCGTCTTATTCCGAGGGCGCGCGCGAGCGGCTGTCTGGGCTGATCGAGGATGAGGGTCTGGCCGAGACCATCCACGTCAGGGATGCGCGGGATATCGGCCGGCAGGGGCTGTTCCTGGCCGTCTGGCCGCTGGAGCACGGGTTCGAGGGGCCTTGGTCCGGGGCGAAGTCGGGCGAAGCCCGGATCACCGTCGTGTCCGAACAGGACGTTCTTGGCGACCGGCTGATCCGTTCCCCCAAGAAGAAACGCCGAGCCGAGAACTTCCTGACCGAGACCCAGAGCCTCAGCCCCGGCGATCTGGTGGTGCACGTCGACCACGGCATCGGGCGCTATCTCGGGCTCGAGGTGATCACCGCCGCCGGCGCCGCACATGAATGTCTGGCGCTGGAATATGCCGAGGCGTCCAAGCTCTATCTGCCGGTCGAGAACATCGAACTGCTGTCGAAATACGGCCACGAGGCCGGCTTGCTCGACAAGCTCGGCGGCGGCGCCTGGCAGGCCAAGAAGGCCAAGCTCAAGGAACGCATCCGGGAGATGGCCGACCGGCTGATCCGCGTCGCGGCGGAGCGCGCTTTGCGCAAGGCCCCGGTGATGGACCCGCCGCATGGTGCCTACGAGGATTTCTCGGCCCGCTTCCCCTACGAGGAAACCGACGACCAACTGCGCGCAATCTCCGACGTGATGGACGACATGCACTCCGGCCAGCCGATGGACCGGCTGATCTGCGGCGACGTCGGTTTCGGCAAGACCGAGGTGGCGATGCGCGCCGCCTTTGTTGCCGCCATGTCCGGCATGCAGGTGGCGGTGATCGCGCCGACCACGCTGCTGGCGCGGCAGCACTACAAGAGCTTTGCCGAGCGCTTCCGCGGCTTTCCGGTCAACGTGCGGCCCTTGTCACGCTTTGTCTCGGCCCGTGATGCGACGCTGACCCGCGAGGGGATTTCCAAGGGCACCGCCGATATCGTCATCGGGACCCATGCTCTCTTGGCGAAAAGCGTCAGGTTCAAGAACCTCGGCCTGCTGATCATCGACGAAGAGCAGCATTTCGGCGTCAGCCACAAGGAGCGCCTCAAGCAGATGCGCACCGACATTCACGTGCTGACACTGACCGCCACGCCGATTCCGCGGACGCTGCAGCTGTCACTGTCTGGCGTGCGCGACCTGTCGATCATCGGCACGCCGCCGGTCGACCGTCTGGCGATCCGCACCTATGTCAGCGAGTTCGACGCGGTGACGATCCGCGAGGCGCTGCTGCGCGAACATTATCGCGGCGGCCAGAGCTTCTACGTGGTGCCGCGGGTCAGCGACCTGCCGGAGATCGAGGATTTCCTCAAGACCCAGGTGCCGGAAGTGTCCTACGTGGTGGCGCATGGCCAGATGGCGGCGGGCGAGCTCGACGACAAGATGAATGCCTTCTACGACGGCAAGTATGACGTGCTGCTGGCGACGACGATTGTCGAAAGCGGCCTCGATATTCCCACCGCCAACACCATGGTGGTGCACCGCGCCGACATGTTCGGCCTGTCGCAACTTTACCAGATTCGCGGCCGCGTTGGCCGGTCGAAGACCCGGGCTTATGCCTATCTGACCACCAAGCCGCGCGCCAAGTTGACCGCCACCGCCGAGAAACGCCTGCGGGTGCTGGGCTCGCTCGACACGCTGGGGGCCGGGTTCACGCTGGCCAGCCAGGATCTCGACATTCGCGGTGCTGGCAACCTCTTGGGCGAAGAGCAGTCCGGCCAGATGCGCGACGTGGGCTATGAGCTCTATCAGTCGATGCTGGAGGAGGCGATTGCCAAGATCCGCTCTGGCGAGATGGAAGGGCTTTCCGAAGCCGACGACCAATGGGCGCCGCAGATCAACCTCGGTGTGCCGGTGCTGATCCCCGAGGAGTACGTGCCCGATCTCGACGTGCGGCTCGGGCTCTATCGCCGGCTCTCGGCGCTGACCACCAAGGTGGAGCTTGAAGGCTTTGCCGCCGAGCTGATCGACCGCTTCGGCAAATTGCCGAAGGAGGTCAACACCTTGCTTCTGGTGGTGCGGATCAAGGCGATGTGCAAACGCGCCGGCATCGCCAAGCTTGACGGCGGGCCCAAGGGGGCGACGATCCAGTTCCACAACGACAAGTTCGCCTCGCCGCAGGGGTTGGTAGAGTTCATCAAGGACCAGCGCGGGATGGCCAAGGTCAAGGACAACAAGATCGTCATCCGCCGCGACTGGTCGACCGATGCCGACAAGATCAAGGGCGCCTTTGCGATTGCGCGTGACCTGGCGGAGAAGGTGGTGGCCGAGAAGAAGCGGAAGAAGGCCAAGGCCTAAGCGGGTTGGCGGGGAGGTCCCGGATCAGGTCCGGGACGGCGTTGCTTTGGGTGCTGAAGCTGGTGCGCAGGATTGTCTGACGGTGCAGGCGCGGAACAAGGCCGCAGGCCGCCGCGCCATCGCCATGCTGGAAGCATGCCTCTGGCATGACCCACCCCCCTGGCCCGGCGATTAGGTGACGTGAGCGCGTCAATCACTCAAAGCGCGCCAGTGGCGGGGATAAAGCGCCCAGACCCGAGGTCGGATCGCCGGACCGTGGCCCGTCGACGGCGCGCCCTCGGTCTGATGGTGAAGGCGCGGAACAAGGCCGCAGGCCGCCGCGCCATCGCCATGCTGGAAGCATGCCTCTGGAATGACCCACCCCTATGGCCCGGCGATTGGGTGACGTGAGCGCGCCAATCATTCAAAGCGCGCCAGTTGCGAGGATAAAGCGCACAGACCTGAGGTCGGATCGCCGGACCGTGGCCCGCCAATGGCGCGCCTTCGGTCTGGCGTGGCAGGCGCGGAACAAGGCCGCAGGCCGCCGCGCCATCGCCGGGCCACCCCCCTGGCCCGGCGATTGGGTGACGTTTGCGCGTCGCTCATTCAAAGCGCGCCAGTGGCGGGGATAAATCGCGCAGACCTGAAGTCGGATCGCCGGACCGTGGCCCGACAATGGCGCGGCTCACCTCGAGCCGCCGACCCCTACTTCTTCGGAGGTTTCGTCGGATCTTCGCCGTTGGGATAGACCAGCCCGGCCGAGATCACCAGTTTCGCCGCCTGTTCCACTGTCATGTCGAGCTCGATCACGTCTTCCTCGGGGAAGAACAGCAGAAAGCCCGAGGTCGGGTTCGGCGTGGTCGGTACGAACACCGACATCAGCCGCCCGCCGGTCTCGGCGCGGCGCGAAATCTCGCCCTTGGCCGTGGTCGAGACAAAGCCCACGGCCCAGATCCCCTTGCGCGGATATTGCACCAGGCAGGCCTTCTCGAAGGACCGGTCCTCCTGGTTGAACACCGTCTCGGCGATCTGCTTCACACCGGAATAGATCGAGCGCACCACCGGCACCCGTTCCACCAGGCTCTCGGCATAGCGCACCAGCGAACGGCCGATCAGCCCCTTGGCGATCCAGCCGACCAGCAGGGTGAAGAGCAGAAAGACGATGACTCCGACGCCGCGCACGTTGACGTTGATCCAGTCGGGATCGCTGGGATCGCGGGTGCCGAGAAAGCGGTTGAGCAGGGCCTCGGGCTGATAGGCATCGGGCACGAAGGGCCAGACGAAGCCGTCGACCCAGCCGATCACCGTCCAGATCAACCAGACGGTCAGACCCACGGGCGCAATCACCACGATCCCGGTCAGGAACGAGGCACGTAGACTGGCCATCCGGCTTGTCACCCAACCCGGCCTCGCCGGTGGATCTTCATCAAATGGCGTCGTCATTCAGTCCAGTGGTCCCGTGGTCATCCCCGTTGGGCAAACTATGCACGTTGCCCGGCAACCTCAATGGCCGCAGGTGTTAATAACTGGCTCAATCGCCGATTTTGCCCAATGCACAGGCGATCTCGGCCCCGAGGCGGGCGTTGTTGCGGACCAGGGCGATATTGGCGGTCAGCGAGCGGCCTTCGGTCAATTCGTAAATTCGCTGCAGCAGATAGGGGGTGACGTCCTTGCCGCCGATCTTGTGGGTCTGGGCATCCGCCAGGGCGCGGGCGATCACCGGGTCGATCTCGGCGCGCGGGATCTCGGCCTCGGCGGGGATCGGGTTGGCCACCAGTTGGCCACCCGACAGCCCCAAAGCGCCGCGCGCCAGGTGGGCGCGGGCAATGGTCTCGGGGTCGTCCATGCGCAGTGGCGCACGATAGGCCGAGGTCGCAGACCAGAAAGCAGGGAAGGCCTGCTGGCCATAAGCAATCACCGGCACGCCCAAGGTTTCCAGCACCTCCAGCGTCTTCGACAGGTCGAGGATCGCCTTGGCGCCGGCGGCTACCACGGTGACGGCGGTGCGGCTCAGCTCCTGCAGGTCGGCGGAGATGTCAAAGCTCTGCTCGGCGCCGCGATGCACGCCGCCGATGCCGCCGGTGGCAAAGACGCCGATGCCGGCCTGGGCCGCGCCGATCATCGTTGCAGCCACCGTGGTGGCGCCGGTACCGCCGGTGGCCATGCAGGCCGCCATGTCGGCGCGCGACAGCTTGGCCGCGCCTTTCGTCTGCGCCAGCCCTTCGAGCTGCGCATCGTCGAGCCCGATGCAGAGCTGGCCCTCGATCACCGCGATGGTCGCCGGCACCGCGCCGTTTTCGCGGATCACCGCTTCGACGCCGCGCGCCATTTCCAGGTTCTTGGGCCAGGGCATGCCATGGGTGATGATCGTGCTTTCCAGCGCCACCAGCGGGATGTTCTCGGCGCGGGCCTTGTTCACTTCGGCGGAATAGCGGATCTCAATCATGGGGTGTTTCTCCGGAGACATATCTGGCGGCGGCAGTCAGGGCGCGGTGCAGGGCGGCATCGCGCGCCTGTCCCGCGGCTTCGGCGGCCATATGGGCCGCCATGAAGGTATCGCCCGCACCGGTGACCCGGGTCACCAGCACCTCTGGCGGGCGTTCGGACACGAGGCCCGTGGCATCGGCATCGGCACAGGCGCCGCCGCCATCGGTGACCACCGCGCGTTTCGCGCCCCGGTCAACCAGCGCCTGGGCGGCGCTTGGCGCATCGGCAAAGTCGGATTGGCACAGGATGCCGGCCTCTTCGCGGTTGACGTAAAGCACCGCGCCAGGGCGGGTGACAAAGGGTTGAAGCCGCTCGGCCTTGCCGGGAGAGGCGGGGGCCACGCGCAGATCGGCGCTGGCAAAGGCCGGATCGCGCGAGATCTTCGACAGCAGCGCCTCGGTCAGATTGCCATCAAGCGCGATGAGCCCGGAGTAGGGCGCCTCGGCGCTGCCCAGCCGGCCGTCCTTGAGCGGGCGGAGGATCTTGTCGTCTGCCGCCTCCAGCGAATGCGCATCGGCAATTGCCGCGATGAGCCCGTTGGCGCCCTCGACTGCCATGTAGCGGTCGGTCGGCAGGTCCTCGGAGCGGTAGAGCCAGGTGCAATCCAGCCCCATCGCCTCGCATTCGGCAATCAGCACGTCACCCAGCACATCGCGGCCCACCGCGCTCAGCAGGGCCGGCTGCATGCCGAAGCGCACCAGCGTCATCGCGATATTCAGAGCCACGCCGCCAGGGATCTGGGTGATCCGGCCGGGCACGTCAGAGCCCTGGCGCATGACCGAGGCCGAGCGGCCGATCACGTCCCAGAGCACCGAACCTATGCAAAGTACATTCCCCATCGAACCCCTTCTGGCGCGAAACTTTTTTCACCGCAAGCCGTAGCTTTCGGTTGCAGACCCCGGATTTCGCGGCATTCTGCCGTCAATGTACAAGGGCAGGGTGACGATGGTACGACTATTTTTCGCGGTGATGGTCCTTTGGGCCGGTGTGGCGCAGGCGCATGAGGTGATGCCGACGATCGGCGATATCACCCTTGGCGACGACGCGGTGCAGATCGAACTGCGGCTGAACGCCGAGGCTTTCATCGCCGGGATCGACCTTGACGGTCTCGAGGATACCAACACAACCGACCGCTCCGACGCCTATGACGCCCTGCGTGCGCTGCCGCCGGAAGAGCTGGCCGAGCGCATGGAGCCGGTCGCCAGCGACATGGCCCGGACCATCCGGCTCGAGGCCGCAGGCACCCCGCTGCCGCTCGAGGTCACGGGCATCGAGATCGGCGAGATCGGCAACACCACCTTTGCCCGCGAGAGCCAGCTGTCGCTGCGCGCCACGCTGGGCAATTCCGCCGCGCCGCTGGTGCTGCATTGGCCCGACGGCTACGGCACGCTGGTGCTGCGGCAGATGGGCATCGAAGAGGGCTATACCGGCATCATCGAAGGCGGCGGCAGCAGCGACGCGATCAGCGCCACCGGCAGCGGCCCGACCTCGGGGCTTGCGGTCTTTGCCGATTACATCCCGGTGGGCTTTGATCACATCCTGCCCAAAGGGCTCGACCATATCCTGTTTGTGCTGGGGCTGTTCTTCCTGAGCACAAAGCTCGGCCCGCTGCTCTGGCAGGTCACCGCCTTTACCGCCGCGCATACGGTGACACTGGCGCTTGGCGCTTTGGGGATCGTGACGATCCCGGGCTCGATCGTCGAGCCGATCATTGCCGCCTCGATCGTCTATGTCGCGGTCGAGAACATCCTGTCCCCCAGGATGCACGCCTGGCGGCCGCTGGTGGTCTTCGGTTTCGGGCTGCTGCACGGGCTTGGCTTTGCCAGCGTGCTGGGCGAGTTCGGCCTGCCGGCGGGTCAGTTCATCCCGGCGCTTCTGGGCTTCAACGTCGGCGTCGAGCTGGGGCAGCTGACGGTGATCGCGCTGGCGTTTCTGCTGGTGGGGCTGTGGTTTGGCCGCAAATCCTGGTACCGGGCTTATATCGCCGTGCCGGCCTCGGCGGTGATCGCGCTGGTCGGGGCCTATTGGTTTGTCGAGCGGGTGATCTGAGAGGGGTTCTGGGTGCGGTGGGTTGCAAACCCACCCTACGCGGTCGGGTGGGTTTGACCGTGCCCAATCACGCGCGCCGTAGGGTGGGTTTACAACCCACCACACCCGAACACGACGCATCCGTAGGGTGGGTTTACAACCCACCGCGCCCGAACTTACGCCGCCAAATCCACCCACACCGGCACGTGGTCCGACGGCTTCTCGCCACCGCGCACCGCGGCGTCGATCTGGCAGTCGCGCATCAGGTCGGCGCATTCCGGTGTCAGCAGGAAATGGTCGATCCGGATGCCGTTGTTGCGCTGCCAGGCGCCGGCCTGGTAGTCCCAGAAACTGTAATGACCGGGGCCCTGGGTGCGGGCGCGAAACGCCTCGGTAAACCCCAGATTTTCGATCCGCCGGAATGCCGCGCGGCTGGCAGGAAGAAATAGCGCGTCCTCTTTCCATTGCTCGGGGTGCGCTGCATCTTCTGATTGAGGAATTATATTGAAGTCTCCCGTTATAAGTGCAGGAGACTCCTCCGCCATTAAGGCCTCGGCGCGGGTTTTCAGCCGTTCCATCCAGGCGAGTTTATAGTCATACTTGGGGCCGGGGACAGGATTGCCGTTGGGCAGATAAAGCCCGCAGATCCGGATTGCCTGGGTCTCGCCCATTACCGTCGCTTCGATCCAGCGGGCCTGTTCGTCACTGTCATCGCCGGGCAAGCCGCGGGTCACATCCTCGAGCGGCAGGCGGGAAAGCAACGCCACCCCGTTGAAGCCCTTTTGCCCATGGGTTTCAACATTATAGCCCATGTCCTCGAAATGTTCTCGGGGAAAGCCTTCGTCGACCGACTTGATTTCCTGGAGCACCGCGACATCAGGCTCGGCCTGTTTGAGCCAATCGCTCAGCGCGGTGATCCGCGCCTTGATGCCATTAATGTTGAACGTGGCGATCTTCATGGCGGCCTCCCTGATCGGTGGCAATATCGTTTCGATAAGCCGGGGGGACAAGCGGAAAATTGGCCCGGGGAGATCGGCGAAATTGGCATAGGCTAACCACGATTCGAAGGTTTTCATGGTTTCAACCCGCAATTTCGGGGTACGGCGGACCTGTGCTATAAATTTGTGCAGCGCTGGTTTTATGTAATTTGCGCAGGTATATATATACCATATCTTGTGTGGATAAGTGAGTTATCCACAAGGTATAGTTGAAATTTGTTTTGAAATGCTCGGTAAGGCAGAGAAATCTGGCGGTGTAGAAACATTCAACACCGGAGACCACCATGCTGGCACTTGTTCAAGAAACCCTTAACGAAACCCAAACCGAAGAGCTGATCACCGAGACCACCGAGATCTCGACCGGCGACCACGTCGACACGATGATGTGCGTCTCGATCGATGCCGGCACCGACATGTTCGACGGTGACCAGGTTCAGGCGATGATGTGCGTGTCCTGAGCAGTCCGCAGGACTGAAAACGCCCGGGCCGGGCGCATTTGATACGCATCGGAGGACTGAACCCATGTCGAACGTTGTCTATTTGAATGTGCCCGGCCCCAAGGAGCGGCGGGCTGCGCGATCCGGCGCACTCATTCGATCCTTTGCCGCGCATCGTCGCGGCCCCGAGGATGTGTTCTGGCTCAAGGAAAACGCCGAGCTGCTGAACATCCTCGAATGCACGGGGCAGGAGGTTCCGACCAGCTTGTTGGAGCCTTACGCCGCCTTCTACGAAAATGCGCCGGAAAAACTGGCCTTCTTTCCGCAGTATTACCGCTTCATCCTGTCGCTGACCCTCGATCTCGAGGCCCTGGGCCTGCCCGGCAGCCATGCCGAATCGATGTGCGCCTGGGCCCTGCGCCAGGATCTGACCGGCGGCGAAACCTCGGATATCCAGCGTGTCGAGGCCTTTCGCCTGCTGCAACGGCGCGGAATGGATCCATTGGGCGACCAGGGTGCCGCCGAAGCGCGTCTACGTGACTTCATTGCGCGTCCGGAACGCTTTGCATTGCCCAACAAAAAGGCTGCCTTCGAATTGACCCATATCGTATTCTATCTTTCGGAATACGGCCGGAAAAATCCGGAGCTGGGGCCGAAAGAACTGCGGTCCCTCGAAAATGCAGGCCTTTTGGCTTTTCTCGACGGAAACCTGGATCTTCTTGCTGAGATCTGCGTGGCGATGCGCTATGCAGGATTCAACCCTTCGGAGATCTGGGAGGAATGGATCAATTTGCGGATGAAAGACTTCACAGTCTCCGAGATCGACACAGGCCAGGCCGGCCAACGGCCGGTGGCTGACGTCTATCATGAATACCTGACGTCGTCCTGGCTGGCCGGCGTCAAGGGGCAGAGCCTGTTCGATCAGGTGCCGCTGCGCCACAGGGGCGAGAGCGGGGCGCTGGCCTTTCACCGGCCGCGCGCCGGCACCGCGGCGCTGCGCGAAATCTCTCTGCAGCTCTTCCGCATGCAGGACCGGTCCGACGCCTGGACCGCGATGCGCAGCCAGATCGACGCCCAGTTGACCGAAGCCGCCCGCGCGCGGCTGGAACTGGCCGAAGCCTCGACCGGCCATTTCGACGCATTCTTCGAAGATTTTGCCCGCGCCCGGAAAGTGAGCGCTTGATGCGGACGGGGCAGGCGGGTCTTTCGATCACCACGCTCGGCACCGGTCTGGTGCTGATCTACACGTTGCTGATCACCTTTTCCGACGCCATCACCAAGTACCTGGCGCAGAGCTACGGCGCGCCGCAGCTTCTGAGCATCGTGGCGCTGCTGATCGCGCTGATGTCGCTGGGCAGCAGCCGGGTGCGCGGCGAAAAGGTCAGCCTGCGCACCGGTTTTCCCGGCGTCATGGCGCTGCGGGCCGCGCTGACGGTGGTGGCGACGCTGATGTTCTTCCATGCCCTGGCCAGCCTGGCGTTGGCCGAGGTCTTTCTCTTCGTGGCGCTGGTGCCGCTGCTCTCGGCGTTGATGTCGGGGCCGATTCTCGGCGAACGGGTGCGGCTCGCGGCCTGGGTTGCGCTGGGCTGCGGCTTTGTCGGCGTGCTCTGCATGGTGGAAATCCGCCTCGACGCGATTACTTTGGGCCATGTCTGCGCGCTGATCGGCTCGGTCTCTGGCACTGCCTCGATCGTTCTGGCGCGCTACATCGGCCGGCGCGAGGATGCGCCCCTGGCTCAGGTCTTCTATCCACAGCTCGCAGTCTTTCTGTCGATGCTGCTGGCCGCGCCGCTGGGGTGGCAACCGATGCCGTTGTTCGATCTGATGATGGCAGTGCTTTGCGCGGTTGTCCTCTTTACCGCGCGGCTGCTGCTGGTGATCGCGTTGCGCCATCTCACCGCCTATGCGGTGACGCCGCTGATGAACCTGCAGTTCGTCTGGATGGTGCTGATCGGGCTCGTTGTGTTCAACGAGGTGCCGGCAATGTCGACCCTGATCGGCGCGCTTATCGTCATGATTTCAGGCGCTTACCTGGTGTTCGACCAGGTGCAGGCCCAGAGCACGCCGCAGCGCCCCGCACCGGACGGCTTTCGCAAGCTCGTCCTGGCGCGCAGCTAGGGTCTTCTAGATCGAGAACGAGGTGCCGCAGCCACAGGCGCTTGTGGCATTGGGGTTCTCGATCACGAAGCGGGCGCCGATCAGCTCTTCGCTGAAGTCGATCACTGCCTCGGTCAGAAACGGCAGCGACACCGCGTCGACCACGACTTTCTCGCCTTTGCCTTCCAGCACTAAGTCGTCATCAGACGGGCTGTCGAGCCGGATATCGTACTGAAACCCCGAGCATCCGCCGCCCTCGACGGCCACGCGAAGGGCCTTGCCCTCGGCACCGGCCCCGATCTCGGCCAGCCGTTCAAAGGCGCGCTCGGTCACTTTCGGCGGCAACTGCATGACAAATCTCCGGTTTTCCTGCACAAACGCCCTGCCGGGCGGTTTTATCGTCTTTCACTGTGCAATATAGAAGCGGCGCAGGCCGTCAACAAGGAGGCTGCGATGATCGCGCCTTATGCGTCCCGTCCCCAGCTCTCGCGCGGGCGGCTCAAACCGGAAGAAGAGAGCCATTTCCGCTCGTGTTTCCAGCGCGACCGGGATCGGATCATCCATTCCAGCGCCTTTCGCAGGCTGAAACACAAGACCCAGGTCTTTGTCGAACACGAGGGCGATTATTACCGCACCCGGCTGACCCATTCGATCGAGGTGGCCCAGGTGGCGCGGACGATTTCCGGCGCGCTGGGGCTGAACCCCGAGCTGACCGAGGCGGTGGCGCTGGCGCATGACCTTGGTCACACGCCCTTTGGCCATACCGGCGAGGATGTGCTCGACGCGCTGATGCAGCCCTACGGCGGTTTTGACCACAACGCCCAGGCGGTGCGGATCGTCACCGCGCTCGAGCAGCATTATGCCGAGTTCGATGGCTTGAACCTCACCTGGGAAACCCTTGAAGGCATTGCCAAACACAATGGCCCGGTGGTGGGTGATCTGCCTTGGGCGCTGGCCCAGTACGACGCCCGTCACGATCTCGAACTGCACACCCACGCCAGCGCCGAGGCGCAGGTGGCGGCGATTGCCGATGATGTGGCCTACAACAACCACGATCTGCACGACGGGCTGCGCGCCGGGCTGTTTTCCGAGGATGATATCTGCGACCTGCCGATCATCGGCGCCTGTTTCGCCGAGGTCGACGCCAAGTACCCGGGGCTCGAGGAAAAACGAAGGCGTCACGAGGGGTTGCGCCGCGTCTTTGGTGTAATGGTTGCAGATGTGATCGACACCTCGGCGGCGCTTCTGAAGGACGCCGGCGCCACCTCGGCGCAGGAGATCCGCGAGCTTTCGGCGCCGGTGGTGCGCTTCTCGACGCCGCTCTGGCAGGACATCCAGGACATCCGCGCCTTCCTGTTTCAGCGGATGTACCGCGCCCCCGGCGTGATGGAGGTGCGGCGCGAGGTCGGGCAGGCGGTCGAGAACCTCTTTGCCATCTACATGAAGAGCCCCGATCTGCTGCCCGAGGCCTGGCGCGCCGAATTGGGACAGGCGCCAGAGGACAGCGTGCGCCGCGCCCGCAGCGTGTCCGACTACATCGCCGGGATGACCGATCGCTTTGCCTTGCAAGCCAACCGCGATCTCTGCGGTGGGCCTGAGGCAAAGGATTAACCTTTCTCCGCCTATACCCTGAGCAATCTGTTGTCTTGCCGGGCCCGCGCGGCGTAAAGGTTAACAGAAAGTTAATTCTGGGTTGGCATGGCGAAACCGGCGCTCTTTGCGGCAAGGAACTGTCTGGTGCTGGGCGCGGCCCATCCGGTGGGACAGGCGCTGTGCCTGCGGCTGGCGGCGCAGGGCGGCTTTGTCGTGGCGCTGGATACCGCCGAGGACGTGCTGCAGACGCTGGCCAGCCAGCACCCGAGCCGCATCGCGCCGCTGGCTCTGGACCTTGGTGACACCGCCAGCCTGAAACGCCTGGCCGAGGATTGGCAGAACGATCCCCTGCACCTTGTGGTGCTAGCCCATCCGCTGCATGCCGGCCTGCTGCTTGACGATCTTCTGGCCTCGGTCAGCCTGCTGGTGCGGCGTCTCGCCCCGGTGCTGGCACGGGCCGAGGGCGCGGCGGTGCTGATCTATCCGGCGGCCGAGCCCGGCGCGTCGCCCGAGAAACGCGCCACAGCCCAGGCGCTTGCGGCGCTGACCGAGGCGCTGGCAGAGGGCGGGGCGCAGATCAACGCTCTGGCGTTGCACCCGGCGGTGCTGACCCCGGGCGGCGAAGCCCGGGTCTGCCAACTGGCGCTGATGATGGCGCTGCCGCTGGCGCAGGCGGTCAGCGGGGCGGTGATGCCGGTTGGCAGGCCCGGCAGCCGAGGCTTCGATTGACGCCCGCGCGCGGCGTGATAAACCCCGGGCAAGCTTGAAGGACCAGACGATGAACCTCTTTTCCGACCTGCGCGGGACGGTGATTGCCGCGCTCGACCAGATGACCGCCGAGGGCAAGCTGCCCGAGGGCCTCGATTATGCCAATGTCGCGGTGGAACCGCCGCGCGATCCGCTGCATGGCGACATGGCGACCAATGCCGCCATGGTGCTGGCGAAACCGGCGAAACAGAAGCCGCGCGACATCGCCGAGGCGCTGGCCGAGAAGCTGCGCGCCGACGACCGGATCACCGAGGCCGACGTGGCCGGCCCCGGCTTTCTCAACATGCGTCTTGCGCCCGACGTCTGGCAGGGCGTGGTCGGCGCGGTGCTGGCACAGGGCACCGCGTTCGGCCGCTCGACCATGGGGCAGGGCCAGCGGATCAACGTCGAGTATGTCTCGGCCAACCCGACCGGCCCGCTGCACGTCGGCCACACCCGCGGCGCCGTCTTCGGCGACGCGCTGGCCAGCCTGCTGGCCTATTCCGGCCATGACGTGACCCGCGAATATTACATTAACGACGGTGGCGCGCAGGTCGATGTGCTCGCCCGCTCGGTCTATCTGCGCTATCTCGAGGCGCACGGGCAGGAGGTCGCCTTCGAAGATGGCACCTATCCCGGCGACTACCTGATTCCGGTGGGCGAAGACCTCAAGACCAAGGTCGGCGATGCCTATGTGGGCGAGGGCGAAGAGGTCTGGCTGGCCGAGGTGCGCGAGTTCGCCACCGAAAAGATGATGGAGCTGATCCGTCAGGATCTGGCCCAGCTCGGCGTCAAGATGGATCACTTCTTCTCCGAGAAGTCGCTCTACGGCACCGGTCGGATCGAGGCCGCGATCGAGACGCTGGACAGCAAGGGGCTGATCTACGAAGGCGTGCTCGAGCCGCCCAAGGGCAAGAAACCCGAGGATTGGGAACCGCGCGAGCAGACGCTGTTCAAATCCACCGAGCATGGTGATGACGTCGACCGCCCGGTCAAGAAATCCGACGGCAGCTGGACCTATTTCGCCCCGGACATCGCCTATCATTATGACAAGGTTTCCCGGGGCTTCGACGGTCTTATTGATGTGTTCGGTGCAGACCACGGCGGCTATGTCAAACGCATGAAGGCGGCCGTCTCGGCGCTGTCCGACGGCAAGACACCGCTCGACATCAAGCTGACCCAGCTGGTCAAGCTGTTCAAGAACGGCGAGCCCTTCAAGATGTCGAAACGCGCTGGCACCTTCGTCACCCTGCGCGACGTGGTCGATCAGGTCGGCCCCGATGTGACCCGCTTTGTCATGCTGACGCGCAAAAACGATGCGCCGCTGGATTTCGACTTCGACAAGGTGCTGGAACAGAGCCGCGAGAACCCGGTGTTCTACGTGCAATACGCCCATGCCCGGGTGCATTCGGTCCTGCGCAAGGCGCGCGAAGCCGGGATGGACCCCGCCGATACCACCCTGGCCGCAGCCGATCTGGGCAAGCTGACGCACGAGACCGAGCTGGCGGTAGCGAAGAAACTGGCCGAATGGCCGCGCCTCGTCGAGATCGCGGCGCGCACCCATGAGCCGCACCGCGTTGCCTTCTATCTCTATGAACTTGCAGGCGAATTCCACACCCTGTGGAACCGCGGCAACGAAGTTCCCGAGCTGCGCTTCCTGCAGGAGGGCGACCAGGACACATCGCTGGCGAAAATCGCCCTGGCGCGGGCTGTCTCGGTTGTCATTTCCGCCGGCCTTGGTATCTTGGGTGTGACGCCGGTCGAGGAGATGCGCTAAGACATCCGGTCGCCGGCAGAACGAGCAGTGCATAACCCCGTGGCACGCATCGCGGGGAGCGGAGAGGCGATAATGGCAGATTTTCAGATGTCCGGGTCCCCTGTGGGATACGGTGGGCAACCCGCATTCCAACCGACAGAGCCGCAGGGCGGCAGCCAGGGTGTTCGCATGGGCACCTACGCCAATGTGGCGGGCGCCGCGGTGTCGCTGGCGCTTTTGCTGGGCGTCGGGATCTGGGGCTATCAGCTTCTGGTGCGCGACGTTTCCGGCGTGCCGGTGGTCAAGGCGACCTCGGGGCCCTGGCGCGTGGCGCCGGAGAACCCCGGCGGTGAGGCCGCCGATCACCAAGGTCTGGCGGTAAACGAAGTGGCCGGGCGCGGCACCGCCTCTGGCCCGGTCGATCGCGTGGCGCTGGCGCCGGCGCCGGTGGGCCTCGATGAAGAGGATGTTCCGAGCGACGTTCTGAGCCTCGCCACCGCCAATGCCCGCACCAAGACCCCGGCGGTGCCGGTGGTCGGCAGCAAACCGGGCCTCGCCACCTTGCCCGAGGCCGAGGCCGGTGCGCCTGCAACCGCCGCGATGGCAATCATGACCAACCGGGTCGACGGCAGCGTGCCTGCACGGCCCGCCGCCGATGCCACCATCCAGGCACTGGTCGACCAGGTTTCGGCCGATGCCGTGCCGCTGGGTGAGCTTGCGCCCGCCGCGACACCGCCGGTCACCACCGCTCTGGCCCCCGTGGTCGAGGAAAGCGCGCAACCCAAGGTCACCGGCCCCGGCGTCCGCCGCAGCCCGCGTCCGCGCAACCGCCCGGCGGAACTGGTCCGCGCCACCCCGGTGGTGGCGGTCACGCCGGTCGCCGCGCAGGCCACCACGCCCGAGATCAAGACCCTCGCCGCCGCCGAACTGCCCGCCGGCACCCGCCTGGTGCAACTGGGCGCCTACGAAAGCGCCGAGATCGCCGAAAAGGAATGGGGCCGAATTTCTGGCCGCTTCGACAGCTTTTTCGACGGCAAGGCCCGGGTGATCCAGAAGGCCAAGAGCGGCGGCCGCACCTTCTATCGCCTGCGCGCCCATGGTTTCGGTGATCTCGCCGAGGCCCGCCGCTTCTGCGCCGCGCTGGTAGCTGAACGCGCCGATTGCATCCCGGTCGTGGTGAAATGACCGCCACTGCCGCGATATTCGCCCCGCGAGGGGAGAAGCTGACCGGCGCGGAACGGCAATTTTTCCACGACGTGGACCCTTGGGGCTTTATCCTCTTTGCCCGCAACATCGGCTCGGCTGACCAGATCCGGGGCCTTTGCGCCGACCTGCGCGAGACCGTGGGGCGCAATGCCCCGATCCTGATCGACCAGGAAGGCGGGCGGGTGCAGCGCATCCTGCCGCCGCTGGCCCGCCGCTGGAGCCCGCCGCTGAACGATGTGTCCCGGCTCGGTCCCAAGGCGCCAGAGGGCATGTACCTGCGCGCCCGGATCATGGCCGAAGAACTGCGCGGGTTCGGCATCGACGTGAACTGCATCCCGACGCTGGATGTGGCCGGCGAGGAAACCCACGACTTCCTCCGCAACCGCTGTTACGGCGAGACGCCCGACCAGGTGACAGACGTGGGCCGCGCGGTGGTGCGCGGTCTGCTCGATGGCGGCGTGCTGCCGGTGATGAAGCACATCCCCGGCCACGGCCGCGGCCGCGTCGACAGCCACCTCGAACTGCCGCACACCCAGGTTTCGGTCCACGAGCTGCGCTCGGTCGACTGGGTGCCTTTCGCGGCGCTCAACGACGTGCCGCTGGGCATGACTGCGCATATGATCTTCGAGGCGGTCGACCCCTATTTCCCCGCCACCCAATCCGGCGCGATGATCAACCTGATCCGCGAGGAGATCGGCTTTTCCGGCCTGCTGATGACCGACGATATCTCGATGGAGGCGCTCAGCGGCACTCCCGGCGATCGCGCCCGCGCCTCGATCGCGGCGGGCTGTGATCTGGTGCTGCATTGCAACGGCTATCTCGAGGAAATGCGCGACGTGGCCGAGAACGCTGGCGAGATGAACGACGGCGCCGTGCTGCGCGCCGAGGCGGCGCTGGCGTTGCGGCAGCCCTCCGCAGAGGTTGACACCGAGGCCCTGGATGCGCAGTTTGAGGCGCTTCTGGCAGGGCGCTAGGGTATGGCCGACACCGATTTCGACGACCCCTCACAGGAACCGCAAAGCGTTGCCGACCGTCTGGCGGCCGAGGCGCTGATCGTCGACGTCGACGGGTTCGAAGGCCCGCTGGACCTCTTGCTGATGCTGTCGCGCACGCAGAAGGTCGATCTGCGCAAGATCTCGGTGCTGGAGCTGTCAAAGCAGTATTTGGAATTTGTCCAGCAGGCCAAGAAGTTGCGGATCGAACTTGCAGCAGATTATCTGGTGATGGCGGCCTGGCTGGCGTTCCTGAAGTCCCGCTTGCTGCTGCCGCCCGATCCCACCGAGGAAGGCCCCTCTGGCGAGGACCTGGCCGCGCACCTGGCGTTCCAGCTTGAACGTCTGCAGGCAATGCGCACCGCCGCGGCGCAGCTCATGGCGCGGAACAGGCTGGGACGGGATATCTTTGCGCGCGGACTGCCGGAAACGGTTGAGCGCGTGAAATCAGTGACTTACACGGCGACATTGCTGGACTTGATGCAGGGCTACGCCCGCATCCGCACCCGCGACGAATTCCGCCCCTTCGTGATGGACCGCGACTCGGTCTTCACCATGGAGCAGGCGCTGGAGCGGATGCGCGGCATGATCGGTTTCGCTGGCACTTGGACCGACATTTCCCTATATCTTCCAGACGGTTGGACGACAGACCCGATACGGCGCCGCTCGGCCACTGCAGCCACATTTGCGGCCTCGCTGCAACTGGTCAAGGAAGGCAAGGCAGAGCTGCGCCAGGACGGCAACTTCGAGGCGATCGAGCTTCGCCGGATCACGGACAAATAGATGAACGACGACGCGCAAGCCGCAGAAACAGAAGAAAAAAGCCTGTTTTCCGCCCCGCCGATGGCGGAGCAGGAGCGGATGGTGGAAGCGGTGCTCTTTGCCAGCGCCGAGCCGGTGACGGTGCGCGATCTCGAGGCGCGGATGCCGCATGGTTGTGATGCCGCCGAAGCGCTGGTGCATCTGCGCAAGCGCTACGAGGGCCGCGGCGTGCAGGTCGTCAAGGTGGGGGATGCCTGGGCCATGCGCACCGCCGCCGACCTGGCATTTCTGATGCAGAAGGAGACCGTCGAGACCCGCAAGCTGTCGCGCGCCGCCATCGAGACCCTGGCGATCATCGCCTATCACCAGCCGGTCACCCGTGCCGAGATCGAGGAAATTCGCGGTGTCAGCGTGTCGCGCGGCACGGTGGATCAGCTGCTGGAAATGGAGTGGATCCGCTTTGGCCGCCGCAAGATGACGCCGGGCCGGCCGGTGACCTTCGTGGTCACGCCAGAGTTCCTCGATCACTTCGGCCTCGAAAGCGCCCGCGATCTGCCGGGGCTCAAGGAACTGCGTCAGGCAGGCCTGCTGGAAAGCCGCCCGCTGCCCGGCACACCGCAGTTCGGCGAGGGCGAGGACGAACCCGAGGCGGAAGCGGGCCAGAGCGAACTTTTCGAGGATTGATCGCAAGGGCGCCGCGATTTTTGCACCTTTGCCTGCTAACCTGCCGGCACAGCGCCCGAGGAGAGCCATCCGATGAACGCCAATCAACTGATCAACATGGTCCTGCGGATGTTCCTCCGCAAGGCGATGAGCCGCGGCATCAACGCCGGGATCGACCATTTCGCCAAGGGCAAGGGCGGCGGCAAGAGCGCGCCGCAGGACAAGGCCCAGGCGCAGCAGGCCAAGCGGGCGATCCGCATGGCGCGCCGGGCAGGGCGCATGTAGCCCCTAGCGGAAGTGTTTTGACAGCTTGAGCCCCTGGCCCTGGTAGTTCGACTGCAAGCCGGCGCCATAAAGCACCTCTGGCTGGTCCTGCATCCGCTCATAGACCAGCCGGCCGACGATCTGGCCATGTTCCAGCACAAAGGGTGCCTCGTGGCAGCGCACCTCGAGCACGCCGCGCGCGCCCTTGCCACCGGCGGCATCATGGCCGAAGCCGGGGTCGAAGAAGCCGGCGTAATGCACCCGGAATTCGCCGACCATGGCAATGTAAGGTGCCATCTCGGCGGCATATTCCGGCGGGATATGCACCGCCTCGCGGCTGACCAGGATATAGAATGCGCCGGGGTCGAGGATCAGGTGGCCCGTGTTGCTGTGCAGCTCTTCCCAGAACTCCAGAGGGTCGTAATGGCCGATCAGATCGAGGTCGATCACCCCGGTATGCGGCTTGGCGCGATAGCCCACCAGCGTGCCCCCTGCGGGCTTCAGATCGACCGAGAAGCCAAGGCCACCGTCGATCACCGCCTCGCTGTCGACCAGCGGCGTTTCGGCGTGCACGGCGCGCAGGGTGGCGTCATCAAGGACCGCCTGACCACGGCGGAAACGGATCTGGTTGAGCCGCATGCCGGGCCGCACCAGCACCGAGAAGGAGCGCGGGCAGATCTCGGCATAGAGCGGGCCGGTGTAGCCATCGGGGATGCGGTCGAACTCGGTGCCTTGGTCGGTGATCAGCCGGGTCAGCAGGTCGAGCCGCCCGGTCGAGCTCTTGGCATTGGCCACGGCCTGGATGCCATCGGGCAGGGCCAGCGATTCCATCAGCGGCACGACATAGACCGCGCCTTTCTCCAGCACCGCGCCGGAGGAGAGGTCGATCTCGTGCATGCCGAATTCTTCCAGCCGATCCGCGACCTTGCGATTCTGTCCGGCGAGGAAAGAGGCGCGCACGCGATAGGCCTTGAGGCCGAGACGCAGGTCGAGAGAAGCGGGCTGGATCTGGGCGTCGATAATCTGCGGGGTGCCGCTGAGGGCGCCCTGAGCGATCAGGTCGCTGATATGCTGGCTCGCGAGAACACCTGTCATGTGCGGTTTCCTTTTCGACAAGGACCGGTCACACCTGACGGTGTCTTTTGGGGGAGGAGTAAATGGTCGGGCTAGCAGGACTCGAACCTGCGACCTTCCGTCCCCCAGACGGACGCGCTACCAGGCTGCGCCATAGCCCGACTGGAGTGCCTAAATACCTGTTTTCTGACCGGGGGCAAGGGGTAATTCCAAACATTTTCCAGTCAATTTCTGGCGGCGGCATTCATCGCCGCCGCATGGCTCTGCACACGGGCGATCAGCGCCTCGATCTGCTGGGCAGAGAGCTTGGCTTGCCGGGTTTTGGGCGCGGTCAGAAGGGTCAGCAGGCCGGGTTCGGCGCTGACCTCGTGGTCCTGCGGATCGGGCGGGGTCTCGATCGCCTGAACGCGGGGGGACTCGTCCTCCTCGTCGTCCTCGGGGTGGTCCGAGGCGCGCAGCACGGCGGCCAGGATCGCGGGGTCCGGTTCGGGCTGCGGGTCATCCTCGGGCTCGTCCTCGGGCGCGGCGCCGGTGACGGCGAGGGGCTCGGGGTCCTCTGACGGTGCCGGGCGGTCTTCGGCGGCATCCGGCGTGGGCTGATCTTCAGCCGTCGGCGCGGGCTCGGAGGCTTCGGGCGCGGGATCGGGCAGGGCCTGGGTCAGCTTGGCGGGCTCAGGCTGCGCCTCGGGCGTGGCGGTCTGTTCGCTTGGCGGCAGGTTGTCGCTGGGCGGGACCGGCGTCGGCGTGGCCGCCGGGTCATCCTCGGCCAGCCGTTCCGACAGCGGCTTCTGAACGAAATCCGGCAGCGCCTCGGCGTCGGTCTCTTCGGTGGCGGGTTCGGAGGTCTCGGCGGTCGCGGCCTGGACCTCGGCTGCGGGCGTTTCGGCCGCTGGCTCGGAGGTCTCCGCGCTTACAGGCGTCGGCTCGGCGGCCTCGGAAGGCGCAGCCTTGTCCTCAGGCGTTTCGGCAGCGGGCTCCGGTGTCTCGGCCCGCAGGGGCGTCGGCTGGGGCGTCTCGGCGGGCGCAGGCTTGGCCTCGGCACCAAACAGATCGCCGGTCTCCTTGGGCGTTTCGACGGGCGTGGGCGCGCTGGGCTGCGCGGCGCTGCGGCCGGCGAAATCCAGCACCTGGCCGGTCTCCACCGGGGCGGGCGCCGGCGAGGGTGGCGCGGCGGGGGCCGGCTCGATCATCATCTCGAGGTCTTCGTCCAGCGGCGGCGACATCGCCGAGACATGCTTGATGCCCTGCTCGCGCAGGATCTTCTGCACGCCCTTGATGGTCATGCCATCGTCATGCAGCAGCTTCTTGATGCCGCCCAGCAGCGTCATGTCGGCCGGGCGGTAGTAGCGCCGTCCGCCGGCGCGTTTGACCGGCTTGACCTGACTGAACTTGCTTTCCCAAAAGCGCAGCACATGCGCTGGCGTGTTCAGCCAGTCGGCAACTTCCGAGATGGTGCGAAAGGCGTCGGGGGATTTGCTTGGCATCCTGCGCCCCTCAGCGCCGGTTGCCCGCGGCGACCCGGTCTTTCATCAGGTGCGACGGGCGAAAGGTCAGCACGCGGCGCGGCTCGATCGGGACTTCCTGGCCGGTCTTGGGGTTGCGGCCGACGCGCGCGGCCTTGTCACGCACCGAGAAGGTGCCAAAGGACGAGATCTTGACCTGTTCGCCCTCGACCAGCGCATCCGACATCAGGCTGAGCACACGCTCGACCAGTTCGGCGCTTTCGTTGCGGGACAGGCCGACCTCGCGAAACACTGCTTCGCTGAGGTCCATACGGGTCAGTGTCTTGTCGCTCATCAGAAATCTCCCCAGATTTTCCACAGCTTAGGCGGGGGAGCAAATCCGAGTCAATATGAACGACCGGGGCACAGGCGAAAAACCCGTGCAAAAACCGGCAATTACCAGCGCAGAACCACCGCGCCCCAGGCCAGGCCGCCGCCGATGGCCTCGGTCACGATCAGATCGCCGGGTTTGATCTGCCCGCGCTCGACGCCGACCGACAGGGCAAGGGGAATCGATGCCGCCGAGGTATTGCCGTGGTCCTGAACGGTGACGATCACCTTGTCCATCGACAGGCCCATCTTGCGGGCGGTGCCCTGAATGATGCGGATGTTGGCCTGGTGCGGCACAACCCAGTCGACATCGTCAGAGGTCACGCCGGCGCGTTCCATCGCCTTTTCGGCGGTGGCGGCCAGCTTCTCGATGGCGTGGCGGAAGACCTCCTTGCCCTGCATCCGCAGGAAGCCGGTGGTCTGGGTCGAGATGCCGCCATCGACATAGAGGATGTCCTTGTGGCGGCCGTCGGAATTCAGGTCGGTCGAGAGAATGCCGCGGTCCGATGCCGCGCCGGCGCCTTCCTGGGCCTCGAGCACCAGCGCGCCGGCACCATCGCCGAAAAGCACGCAGGTCGAGCGGTCGGTCCAGTCCATGATCCGGCTGAAGGTCTCGGCGCCGATCACCAGAACCCGTTCGGCCTGACCCGAGAGGATCAGCGCATTGGCATTGGTCAGCGCATAGGCAAAGCCGGCGCAGACCGCCTGGATGTCGAAGGCAAAGCCGCGGGTCATGCCGAGCTTGGCCTGCACCATGCTGGCGGACGAGGGGAAGGTCAGATCGGCGGTCGAAGTGGCGACGACGATGGCGTCGATATCGTCGGGCTGCAGCCCGGCCTGAGCCAGCGCGTTTTGAGCCGCCTTGGTGGCGAGGTCGGAGGTGGTCTCGTCTTCGGCGGCGAAATGGCGGCGTTCGATACCCGAGCGCGAGCGGATCCATTCGTCCGAGGTCTCGAGGGTCTTTTCAAACTCGGCGTTCTCGACCACCCGTTCCGGCAGGTAGTGGCCCGATCCGATCACAACCGCGCGTCGCGTCATTTACTGTCTCCTGTGGTTGCGGCACCGCCCTCTGAGGAGGAATCCTCCCGGGCCTGCTCGGCAACCTGTGCGGCGGCCGCGATATGGGCTGCCACCTTTTCGTTGAACCCGGCCCGTGCCAGCTGAAACGCCAGCTTGACCGCGGCGCTCACCGCCATGGCATCGGCCGATCCGTGGGACTTTACCACAGTTCCGTTCAATCCGAGAAAAACCCCGCCATTGACCCGGCGCGGATCGATCCTCTTCTGCAGGCGGCGCAGCGAGGGCAGGGCAAGAAGCGCCGCCAGCCGCGACAGCGGGGAATACTTGAAGGCTTCCTTGAGGAAGTCGCCGATCAGTCCGGCGGTGCCTTCGCCGGTCTTGAGCGCGACATTGCCGGTAAAGCCGTCGGTCACGATCACGTCGGCGCGGTTGCCGGGAATGTCGCCGCCTTCGACGAAGCCGACGAATTCGTAGCGGCCTTTCTGGGCGTGGTTGCGGATCAGGTCATGCGCCTCGCGCAGCTCCTGCCGACCCTTGTGCTCTTCGGTGCCGACATTCAGCAGACCGACGCGTGGCGGATCGACACGCAATCCGTTGCGGGCATAAGAGGCGCCCATCAGCGCATATTGGAACAGGTCGTGGGCATCGGCGCGCACATCGGCGCCGACGTCGAGCATGACGTTAAAGCCCTGCGTGTTGCGCGAGGGCCAGAGCACGCCGATCGCCGGGCGGGCAACGCCCGGCAGCTTGCGCAGCCGGATCATCGACAGCGCCATCAGCGCGCCGGTGTTGCCGCAGGAGACCGCCACGGCGGCCTCGCCGGCGCGGACCGACTCGAGCGTCGACCACATCGAGGTGCCCTTGCCGTTGCGCATCACCTGGCTGGGCTTGTCGGTCATCGAGACCACGCCCTCGGCGTTGCGAATCTCGCACCGGCCACGCAGGCTCTTGCGCTTGTCGACAAGCGCCCGCAGCTCCTCCTCGGGACCGTGCAGGATGAAGGCCAGCTCGGGGTTCTTGCGCGCCGAACGCTCTATGCCAGCGACGACAGGGCCGGGACCGCGGTCCCCGCCCATTGCGTCGATCGACAAGACGACACGTCTGTCACCCGGCCCGGCCTCAGCCGCAGTCTGTCTCGTGGGTGCGGTCATGCGGGAGAGGCCTTGCCAGAGGAAGCCTTAGGCTGCGTCTTCGTCCAGCTCGATTTCGTCTGCCACTGCAACGACTTCGCGCTCTGCGTAATGGCCGCAGGACGGGCAGACATGGTGCGGGCGCTTCAGCTCACCGCAGTTGTCGCATTCATTGGGGTTGGCAGCGACCAGGGAATCATGCGCACGGCGGTTGTTCCGGCGCGATTTGGACACTTTATTCTGCTGAACAGCCATGGCTCAATCTCTAGTCTTTCTCGGGGGGCACGTCAGGCGCGCCCACGGTTTCGGATGGTTCCGGGCAGATACGCGCACATGAGCGGTATATACAACCCCAAATCTCTCAGAGGCCGGGAAAATACGAGTTTCCGCCGCGCTTGCAAGCGATTCCTTTGACGCAGCCTGTCGCACCCATAAACGACCCGTGCCACCGCGTCCCGGACCTGATCCGGGACCTCCGGGTTCGGGGTTTTGGCGTGTGGGGGGCGTTGGGGAATGAGGCCCCGGATCAGGTCCGGGGCGTCGGTGTGCGAAGCCCGGCTCCGTGTGCTCGTCAGGCATCTGATCGGGCGCGGGGGCGTTGGCCATGAGGCCCCGGATCAGGTCCGGGGCGGCGTTGTGCCTTAAACCCGACCGTCCCGCGAGCCTCAGTTCTCCCGGGACCCGCCCTCGGTCTTGGCCTTGAGCGCCGCCAGTGCCGCGAAGGGCTTGGTGTCCTCGTCGCGCAGCGGGGCCTTGCCGGGTTCGGTCACCACCATTTCGCCAAGCGGCGGCGCATCCTCGGCGCGGGGATAGTCCGGGATGTGCAGCGCCAGTGCCTCGACCATCACCGCATGCGGGTCGATGTGGCTGCCAAGCGGCTCGCTGGTGTCATCCTCGGGCATCTCGGTCTCGGCGCCTTCCTGCGCCACCTCATCCCAGTCCGACAGATAGCGCCGCACGATCTCGGCATCGATCCGCGTGGTCACCGGTTCCAGCGTCTGCACGCAGGGCTGCACCACCGTCGCCCCCAGCCGGCCCGTCAGCACGAAGTCGCGCTTGCCCTGGCTGCGGATTTCACCCTCGAACCGCAGCTTGCGCAGGGCCGTGACGTCCAGTTCCCCGGCCAGCGCCCGGCGCTCGGGCTCGTTCGGCGTCAGGGAAAACGTATGCGGCCGGTTCTGCGGCAGTCCCGAAACCGCCAGTGCGTGTCGGCTGAAATCCATCTTTTGTGACATGAGCGCGCGCGCATCCTTTCTTGAACCATCGGCCAACCTTCTGTAAGCGGGATATAAAGTACGGCCGGTGCAAAGCAAGAGGGCAGAAATGACAGGCAGAACCAAAGCCATTCGGGTGGTCATCGCCCTGGCCTGTGCTGCCGTCCTGTCGGCCTGCGTCGCACAATACCGCAATCACGGCTACCTGCCCAGCGATACCGAGCTGGCCGATGTCATCGTCGGCGTCGACACCCGCGACACCGTGGCCGAGACCATCGGCGTGCCCGGCACCAGCGGCGTGCTCGATCAGGGCAACTATTATTATGTCGGCAGCCGGGTGCGCCACTACGGCGCCTTTCCGCCGGAAATCGTCGAGCGCGAGATCGTGGCGGTGGAATTTGACGCCGATGGCGTGGTGCGCAACATCACCCGCTACGGGCTCGAGGATGGCCGCGTGGTCATGCTGACCCGCCGCGTCACCGTGACCGGCGACGGCAACATCGGCTTTATCCGCCAGCTCTTCGGCAATATCGGCGGCATCAGCCTTGGCGGCATCGGCGAGGGCGGCTGAGCCTGCGCGCCACAGCGTCAAAGCCTCTCATCGCCAGTGACGCTTCGTCATCAATCGTTCATACTTGTCTGACAGCAAAAGGCTGACCAGCTGTTGGTCATTGGTATGCGGAAGGTTTCGATGAAAGCATTGATCAAGGGCCGGTACCGGTCTCGGCTTGCCGAGACCCCCGAAGACGTCGCCGCCGCCCAGGCGCTGCGCCACCTGGCCTTTCACGGAACCCCCGGGATCGACGCCGACCGCTTCGACGCCGCCTGCACCCATATGCTTGTCGAGGATCAGCGCGAGGACCGGCTGGTTTGCTGCTTTCGCATCCTGCCGCTGACCGGCGGCTGCGAGATCGCGCGCAGCTATTCGGCGCAATATTACGAGCTCTCGGCGCTGTCGGCCTATGAGGGCCGGATGGTCGAGATGGGCCGGTTCTGCGTGCATCCCGATGTGAATGACGCCGATGTGCTGCGGGTGGCCTGGGGCGCGATGACAGCCTATGTCGACGACAATGCGGTCGAACTGCTGTTTGGCTGCGCCTCCTTCCGCGGCACCGAGGCGAAGGAATATTACGACGCCTTCGCCATGCTTAAGGAGCGTCACCTCGGCCCCAAGCGCTGGCTGCCCAAGGTCAAGGCGCCCAATGTCTTCCGCTTTGCCGCGCGGCTCAGGCGCAAGCCCGACATGAAGCTCGCCATGCGGCGGATGCCGCCACTGCTGCGCACCTATCTGATGATGGGCGGATGGGTGTCGGACCACGCGGTGGTCGACCGACAGATGAACACGCTGCATGTCTTTACCGGGGTCGAGATCGGGTTGATCCCGCCGGCGCGCAAGAAGCTGCTGCGGGCGGTGGCGGGTTAGGGCGTCGACCGGGCTTTGGCCACGGGAAATTCACCTGACCGGAGAGCCCCGCGATCTGGCGGGGCTTGACCATTTCCCGGGGCGGCTCTAGCTGCGAGCCATGGCACAGATACCCCTTTTGCAACTCTCCGACATCTCCCTGACCTTCGGCGGCGATCCGGTCTTCGACAACCTTGATCTGGTGGTGCACGAGCGCGACCGGGTGGCGCTGGTCGGGCGCAACGGCTCCGGCAAATCGACCCTGATGAAGGTCATGGCCGGGCTGGTCGAGCCAGATCGCGGCACCCGCGTCGTGCCGCCCGGCACCAGCGTCGGCTACATGGAGCAGGAGCCCGACATGGCGGGGTTCGCCACCCTGGGCGAGTTCGCCTCCAGCGGGCTGGAGCCGGGCGAGCTCTACAAGGTCGAGCGCGCCGGCGAGGGGCTGAAGTTCGATCCGGCCCGGCCGATTGCGACGGCATCCGGCGGTGAACGGCGGCGCGCGGCGCTGGCCAAGCTGATGGCCGAGGCGCCCGACCTGATGCTGCTCGACGAGCCGACCAACCACCTGGACATCGAGGCGATCGGCTGGCTCGAACGCGAGCTCAAGGCGACGCGGGCGGCCTTTGTGCTGATCTCGCACGACCGGGCGTTTCTGAACGAGCTCACCCGCGCGACGCTCTGGATCGACCGCGGCATGACCCGTCGTCAGGAAAAGGGGTTCCGCGACTTCGAGGCCTGGCGCGACAAGACCTGGGAGGAAGAGGACCAGGCGCGCCACAAGCTCGACCGCAAGATCAAGAGCGAGGCGCGCTGGGCCGTCGAGGGCATCAGCGCAAGGCGCAAGCGCAACATGGGCCGGGTGCGCGCCCTTGGCGAGCTGCGGGCGGAACGGTCGTCGCAGATCAAGCGCGCCGGCACCGCCGCCATGGCACTGGAAGCCGGACCCAAGAGCGGCAAGAAGGTGGTGGAAGCTACAGGAATTACAAAGACCTACGGCGACAAGTTGATCTGCCGCGACTTCTCTCTGCGGATCCAGCGCGGCGACCGGGTGGCCTTTGTCGGGCCGAATGGTGTGGGCAAGACCACGCTGCTGAAAATCCTGCTGGGCGAGATCGAACCTGACGCCGGCAGCGTCTCGCTCGGCACCAATCTGGTGCCGGCAGTATTCGACCAGGCGCGGGCGCGGCTCGACCTTGGCGCCACGCTTTGGGACAACCTGACCGGCGATCCGGAAATGCGGGTGTCCGGCAAGGCCGACCAGATCATGGTGCGCGGTCAGCCCAAGCACGTCGTGGGCTATCTCAAGGAGTTCCTGTTCGACGAACGGCAGGCCCGGGCGCCGATTTCTTCGCTGTCTGGCGGTGAACGGGCGCGGCTCTTGCTGGCCAAGATCATGGCGCGGGAAAGCAATCTGCTGGTGCTCGACGAACCGACCAACGATCTCGATGTCGAGACACTGGACCTGTTGCAGGATTTGCTGGGCGACTACGACGGCACAGTGCTGCTGGTCAGCCACGACCGGGATTTCCTTGACCGGGTGGCGGCGACGACGATCGCCATGGAGGGCGACGGCAAGGTCACCGCCTATGCCGGTGGATGGAGCGATTATCAGGCGCAGAAGCAGCCTGAGGATAACCCGGAGAAGGGCGAAAAGCCAAAAGCTTCGAAGCCGAAAGCGAAGCAACAGGTGAAGAGCGCGGCGAATGGCCTGAGCTTTACCGAGAAACACCGGCTCGAGGCGTTGCCGGCGCTGATCGAGCGGCTCGAGGCCGAGATCCGCAAGCTCGAGGAGCTGCTGGCGGACCCGCAGCTCTTCACCCGCGAGCCGATGAAGTTCAAGAAAGCCACGGAAGCCCTTGTAGAGCGGCAGGAAAAGCTGGCCGCCGCCGAGGAGGAATGGCTGATGCTCGAGGAAAAGGCCAGCTAGGCGATGCAGCGGCAACCGGGCCGGTCGACACCGTCCAGGCCTCGCGCCCGCCGCGCAAATCGGTCAGATTGGCTGACATGACAGAGGCGGTTTTCATCGGGTCCGGCATCTACCGCGGCTCTACCTACGGCGCGCAGCATCCGCTGAGCATTCCCCGGGTGCCGACGGTGATCGACCTGTCGCGGTCGCTGGGCTGGCTGCCGGAGGGGCGCTACCGCGTCTCGCCGCGGGCCAAGCCGGTGGCGTTGCAGACCTTCCACACACCCCGGTACATCACCGCGCTTCAGGCCGCCGAGGCCGCGCAGGCGGTGAGCGACGACATCCGCGACCGCCACGGGCTGGGCACCCTGTCGAACCCGATCTACGGCGAGATGTTTCGCCGTCCGGCCACCGCCGCCGGCGGCTCTCTGCTGGGCGCGGCGCTGCTGCGGGACGGCGGCATCGTCTTCAACCCCGGCGGCGGCACCCATCACGGCATGGCCGACCGGGCGGCCGGCTTCTGCTACCTCAACGATCCGGTGCTGGCGCTGCTGGCCTTTCGGGCGCAGGGGCTCAAGCGGATCCTCTATCTCGACATCGACGCGCACCATTGCGACGGGGTCGAGGCGGCGCTGGCCGGCGCGCCGGACATCCGGATGATCTCGGTCCACGAGGCAAAGCGCTGGCCCTTCACCGGCGACTTTACCGACCGCGCCGATGGCGCGGCGCTCAACCTGCCGGTGCCGCGGGGTTTCAACGACAGCGAATTCGCGCTTCTGCGCGACCGGGTGATCCTGCCGGCGATCGACCGGCTGGATCCGCAGGTGATCGTGCTGCAATGCGGTGCCGATGCGGTCGAGGAGGACCCTCTGGCGCGGTTGAGCCTGTCGAACCAAGCGCATTTCGATCTCGTGGCGCGTCTGAAACACGCGGCCCCGCGGCTCCTGGTGCTGGGCGGTGGCGGTTACAATCCCTGGAGCGTCGGGCGGCTCTGGACCGGGGTCTGGGGCGTGCTGAGCAGGCAGGACCTGCCGGAGCAGCTGGAGGGCGAGCCGCGCGAAATCCTCGAGGCGCTGACCTGGGTGCGACAGCGCGGGGCGGTGCCGGGCTATCTCACCAAGACGCTGCAGGACGTGCCGCGCCCGGGACCGGTGCGCGCCGAAATCGACACCTTGGCCGACGCGGCGAGAGAACTGGCAAAGCGGTGGGATTGGAGCGGGTAACGGGAATTGAACCCGTAACTTAAGCTTGGGAAGCTCGCGTGATACCTTTTCACCATACCCGCGCTCTGGGGGCTGGAAATACCGCAGCGGCGGCGGTTCTGCAAGAGGGATGGCGCCCGACCAAGGTCAGAAAAGCGACGCTGGCAGGACCTGGGCCCAACCAGCGACAGCGATCAATTGAAGTGGTAATTCCAGTAGATCGAGGCGACGCCCAGCTTGGCATCGACGTCGAAGGATTCGTTGAAGTTCGAGGGCGAGGAGGTGCCGTCATGCTCCATGGTGCCGAAGTCGAAGTGGCGATAGCTCATGCCCACCGACACGCGATCGGACACCTTGTAGCCCACGCCAACGCCGGCGACATAGCCGGTGCGCTTCTCCTCTTTTTCGAATTCCTCGAGAAAGAAATTGTCGTCGTGCTTGATGCCGACCGAGGCGGTTGCGACACCGGCCTCGATATAGGGTTTCAGACGGCCCCGCGCAAAGCCCACCTGACCGGTCAAGGCAAGCGGGTTCCTGATAGAGCCCGAGAATTCGTCGGAGGCGAAGTAGGGGCTCTGGGCCTGGTGTTCGAGGTCGAGTGCCAGGCCGCTCAGTTCGACACCAAATACCAGGTTGTTCGACGTCTGAAAGGCATAGCCCAATTGCACGCCCGCAGCGCCGCGTTCGATCTCGACATCGAAATCGTCGCCGGGCGCAGTGGAATAGAATCCGCCGTCGTTGTCTTCCCAGTCCACGTTCCCGCGCGCGTAGTTGGCGCCGATACCGCCGTAGAAGCCGGACCAGTCGACACCCTGCGGCGGTGCGGGGATCGGCACCGGGATGGGGGCTGGCGCCGGCGTGGGGTCGAAACCGGCGGCCTAGGCGGCGCCGGCGCTGGCGAGGGCTGCGACAATCGCCGCCCGGGATATCTGTGAGAGTCTGGTGGTCATTTGAAAACCCTATTATTATCAACCGATTGACGTGGAAACGGCCGTTTCGGTTACAGCTGCCTCGTTCCGAAAGGCGGGCCTTTCGGACGGTTCGGAATGAGGATCCCGAACCGCATCTAAACACGACTCATGCGGGTGCGGGTGATCACATATTATTGCTGAAGGCGATGCGTTGCCGTAACGTCACAGTGTGGCGGGCGAGCCGCGGCAGACCGCCCATGTCGGGCGTTCTGCACTGGTGCCCTCGCCGCGCGATCAGCCGCGCCGGCGCCGCCGTCTGCGGCCGCCGTCGCCCTCGTCACCGCCGGTGTTGAAGCTGACGTCGGGCAGGGTGACCAGCTTGAGCAGTTCCGGAAAGGGATCGGTGGCATGGGGGATGGCGTTGGCGTTGACGAAATGCTCCTGAAATTTCGGCTCGATCGCGGTCTCGACCTTGGTGATCTGGCGCACCACGCGCTCGATTTCGGCCCGTGCGGCAACATTGCAGAGCGCGATGCGCGCGCCGGTGCCGGCGGCATTGCCGGCGCTGGTCACCTTGTCGAGCGGTACGTCCGGGATCATCCCCAGCACCATGGCATGTAGCGGCGAGATATGCGCGCCAAAGGCCCCGGCCAGCACCACCCGGTCGACATGATCGACACCGCGAGTGTCCATCAACAGCCGTGCCCCGGCGTATAGTGCTGATTTCGCGAGCTGAATGGCGCGGATATCGCCCTGGGTCACGGTGATGCGCGGACCGCCCTCGGCGCTGGCATCGTGGATCAGATAGGCGTGCGTCCGCCCCTCGGGGATCGAACGCGGCGTGCCGGTGTGATCGGCACCGCCGATCAGGCCGGAGGCATCGACCAGACCGGCAAGGCGCATTTCGGCCACCGCCTCGATGATGCCGGAGCCGCAGATGCCGGTGATGCCGGTGGCGGCGGTGGCCTCGTCAAACCCGTCCTCGTCGGACCAGAGATCGCAGCCGATGACGCGGAAACGCGGCTCCTTGGTCACGGGGTCGATGCGGATCGCCTCGATGGCGCCGGGCGCGGCGCGCTGTCCTGAGGAGATCTGCGCGCCTTCAAAGGCCGGGCCGGTGGGCGAGGAACAGGCCAGAACGCGGGTCTTGTCGCCCAGCAGGATCTCGGCATTGGTGCCGACGTCGACCATCAGGGCGAGGTCCTCGCTCTTGCCGGGCTCTTCCGACAGCGCCACCGCCGCGGCATCGGCGCCGACGTGGCCGGCGATGCAAGGCAGCACATAGGTCCTGGCGCGCGGGTTGATCGCGGTCAGGTCAAGCTCGCGCGCGTCGATCCGGAGCGACTCGGAGGTGGCCAGCGCAAAGGGCGCCTGTCCCAGTTCCACCGGGTCGATGCCCAGCAGCAGGTGGTGCATCACCGGGTTGCAGACAAAAACCGTCTCGACGATCAGCGCCGGGTCGATTTCCGCCTCTTTGGCGATTTCCTCGAACAGGGTGTTGAGCGCCTCGCGCACCGCCGCCGTCATCTCGGCCTCGCCGCCGGGGTTCATCATCGCATAGGACACCCGGCTCATCAGGTCTTCGCCAAAGCGGATCTGCGGGTTCATGATGCCGGACGAGGCCTTGACTTCGCCGGTCTCCAGATCGGTGAGATGCGCCGCGATGGTGGTGGAGCCAAGGTCGATGGCGAGACCGTAAAGCCCGGCCTCATGCAGCCCGGGCCAGATGTCGATCACCGTCGAGCGGTCGGCCTTGTGGTCGCGGTGCAGCGCCACGGTGACCTTCCACTGGCCCTTGCGCAGCACTTTCTGGAGTTTACCCATCAGGCCAAGATCGGCGCGCAGACCCTTGATCTCCCATTGCTTTTCAAGCGCGCGTTCCAGCCGCTCGAAATCGCCGGTGGGTTCGTGCATATCGGGCTCTTCGACCTCGACAAAATAGAGCCGCGTCGCCGGGTCCATGGTGATGACGCGGGCGCTGGCCGCCTTGCGCACCACCTGCTTGTGCACCTGGCTTTCGGGCGGCACGTCGATCACCACGTCCGATTGCAACGTCGCCTGACAGCCCAGCCGACGGCCGGGTTTCAGCCCGCGCTTCTGGTCGTAGCGTTCCTCGACCGAATTCCAGGGCGACAGCGCGTCGGGCGCAACGGTCACGCCGTGCTTGGAAAACTCGCCCACGCCGGGGGTGATCTGGCATTTCGAACAGATGCCGCGCCCACCGCAGACCGAGTCGAGATCGACGCCCAGCTGCCGGGCGGCGGTCAGGATCGGTGTGCCGGCAGGAAAGCGGCCGCGTTTGCCGGAGGGGGTAAAGACGACAAGGGGATCTTGGGGGGCCATGGGATTCTCTTTCACGCGTTTGGCGCGACTATAGGCAGCGAGCGCCAGAGGGAAAGGCCACAAGCGGCAGGCGGGGCCGCGGATGCGTCAGCGTGCCTCGGCCTCGTCGAGCCAATGCAGGATCTCGCCGCGGTTGCCGTCGAGGTCGGGCGCCGGCGGCCGGGTGGTGCGATCCTCCATCCCCGACAGCTTGATCGGGTTGCCGGCGGCAGTAAAGGCATGCCGCCCGTTCCGGTCGAGCACGTCGACCACCATTTTCCGCGCGAGGATCTGCGGGTCCTTGAGCACCTGCGCCACATCCTGGATCGGCGCGGTCGGAATGCCCGCGGCGCCGAGCTTGGCAATCCAGAAAGCAGTGGTGTTGTCCAGCGTCACCGCTTCGATCAAGCGCTTGAGAAGGCGGGCATTCTTGCAACGCGCCGGGTTGGTGGCAAAGCGCGGATCCTCGTTGATCGGCAGCGCCAGGCAAATGCAGAGCTTTTCGAACAGCTGGTCGTTGCCGGCGGCGATGACAAAGAGCCCGTCAGAGGCGTGGAAGGTCTCGAAGGGGGTGATCGAGGGATGGCGCGCGCCGGTGCGGCCCGGTGGCGTGCCGGTGGCGGTGGTGATGGCAATCGCATGTTCCAGGATCGCCAATTGGCTGTCGAGCATGGCAATGTCGATCTTGCGCCCCTTGCCGGTCTGCTCGCGGTCATAAAGCGCCGCCAGCACGCCCTGGGTCAGGTACATGCCGGCGATAATGTCGCCGATCGAGGCGCCGACGCGCACCGGGTCGCGGCCTTTCTCGCCGGTGATCGACATCACCCCGCCGCGGGCCTGGGCCACCATGTCATAGGCGGGTCGCTTGGCATCCGGCCCGGTGTGGCCAAAGCCCGAGACCGCGCCATAGATCAGCCGCGGATAGGCGGCGTGCAGGTCGGACCAGCCATAGCCCAGCCGTTCCATTACCCCGGGGCGAAAGTTCTCGACCACCACGTCGGCGCGCGCCAGCAACCGGTGAAAGACCACGCGGTCGGCTTCGGCCTTCAGATCGAGGGCGATGCTTTTCTTGGAGTGATTGAGCGCCGAAAAATAGGCACTCTTGCCGTCCTTGAACGGCGGAAAGGCGCGTGTGTCGTCGCCGCTGCGCGGCCGTTCGACCTTGATCACCCGGGCGCCCAGATCGGCCAGCGTCATGGTGGCAAAGGGCCCGGCCAGCACATGGGTCAGGTCGAGGACGGTCACATTGGCAAGCGGATTGGGCATTGGCGATTCCCCGGGTTGATCGGCCTCAGACTACGCCGGGAGTATGACCGATATTTTGACGCGAGCGGCAAGGCAGCCTGCAGCCTTGGGCTGATTTCGGCCCATCGCTTCGGGGCGGGGCCTGATTTCCGGGCAGCGGAAAGCCGGTTTTCCCTTGCGCAGCCGCGGTGTAGCATCCGCGCAAGATTTCAACGCTCTCAACGGAAGCTCCCCGATGTCTGACCTGATCTTTGCCGACAGCCTTTCGCGGCTGGGAACCGAAAGCGCCTTCATGGTGCTGGCGCGCGCCTCGAAACTGGCGGCCGAGGGGCGCGACATCATCAACCTCGGGATCGGCCAGCCGGATTTCCAGACGCCCGAACATATCGTCGAAGCCGGGATCAAGGCGCTGCGTGACGGTCATCACGGCTATACGCCCGCCAACGGGTTGCCGGCGCTGCGCGAGGCGGTGGCGGCGGATCTGCACCGTCGACACGGCGCCGAGGTCAACCCCGACAACGTGGTGGTGGTGCCGGGGGGCAAGCCGACGATGTTCTTTGCCGTGCTGATGTTCGGCCAGCCGGGCACGGAAATCATGTATCCGAACCCCGGCTTTCCGATCTACGAGTCGGTGATCAAGTATTCCGGCGCGACGCCGGTGCCGATCCGGTTGCGCGAGGAGAACGGCTTTGCCTTTTCCGCCGACGAGGTGCTGGGCCAGATCACCGACAAGACCCGGCTGATCATCATCAATTCGCCCGCCAATCCCACCGGCGGCGTCACGCCGCGCGAAGAGATCGACAAGCTGGTCAAGGGTTTGCTGGATCATCCTCACGTGGCGCTTCTGTCTGACGAGATCTATAGCCAGATGCTCTATCACGGTCAGGAGCACGTCAGCCTGCTGCAATATCCCGAGATCCGCGACCGGCTGATCCTGCTCGATGGCTGGTCCAAGACCTATGCGATGACCGGCTGGCGGCTGGGGTTCGCGGTCTGGCCGGAGGCGGCGGTGGACCATGTCACGCGGCTTTGCATCAACGACCATTCCTGCGTCAACGCCAGCGCGCAATACGCCGGCCTTGCCGCGCTGACCGGCCCGCAGGACGCGGTAACGCAGATGGTGGCAGAGTTCGACAGCCGCCGCGCGGTGATCGTCGAGGCGCTGAATGCGCTGCCGGGGGTGCGGTGCACGGACCCCGGCGGCGCGTTTTATGCCTTCCCGAACATCGAGGGCACCGGCATGAGCGCCATGGAGGCGCAGAACCGGTTTCTCGACGAGGCTGGGGTGGCCACCGTGGCGGGCACCTCGTTCGGCGCGATGGGCGAAGGCTACCTGCGGTTCTCCTACGCCAATTCCGAGGACAACATCCGCAGGGCCATCGACCGCATCGCCGCCATTCTCTAGGCCCTCAGGCGACGGGCAGAGCGCCGCCCATGGCGCTGGCCTCCTCGTAGTACGGGCAAGCGACGCAATGGCCCGGCGCCGCCTCGAGCAGCGGCGGCCGCTCCTTGGCACAGGCGTCTCGCGCGATCGGACAGCGGGTGCGAAAGACACAGCCCGACGGCGGGTTCATCGGCGAGGGCAGCTCGCCGGTCAGCACCGGCCGGTCACGGCTGCGCTCGAGCTTCGGATCGGGGATCGGCACCGAGGAGATCAGCGCCCGCGTATAGGGGTGCTTGGGGTCGCCCGTGACCTCTGCCGCGGTGCCGGTCTCGACGATACGGCCGAGGTAGAGCACGTCGATCCGCGTCGAGATATGGCGCACCACCGAGAGGTCATGCGCAATGAACATCAGGCTCAGGCCCATGTCTTTTTGCAAGCCCTTCAAAAGGTTTACCACCTGAGCCTGCACCGATACATCAAGTGCTGACACCGGCTCGTCGCAGATCACCAGCTCGGGCTCGGTGATCAGCGCGCGGGCGATGCCGATGCGCTGGCACTGGCCGCCGGAGAACTCGTGCGGATAGCGGTTCTGCAGGTTTGGCAGAAGGCCCACACGCTCCATCATCTCGCCGACGCGGCGGCGCTGTTCCTTGGCATCCAGATCGCCGCGGTGGGTTTTCAGCGGCTCGGCGATGATCTGACCGACGTTCATCCGCGGGTCGAGCGCCGCCAGCGGATCCTGAAAGACCATCTGAACATGGCGGCCATGGGCGCGCCGCTCTGACGGTTTCAGAGCGGTGATGTCCTTGCCCTTCCACAACACCTGGCCGCCCGTAGGCTTGACCGTGCCGACGATGGCGCGGGCCAGCGTCGACTTGCCCGATCCGCTTTCGCCGACGAGACCCAGCGTCTCGCCACGGTTCACGGTCAGGTTGGCCTTGGACACCGCCTGCAGGCCGTCCGGCTTGGTCCAAGGCATGGCGCCGCGTTTCGGGATGTCGAAGGTGACGTCGAGATCGCGGGTTTCCAGCAGCACGTCGGTCATCGGTGAACCTCCTCCCGGGGCGCATGGCAGGCGCGTTTGCGGTCATCGTCGAAGCGTTCCAGCGGCGGCATCTTCTCCGGGCAGGGCCCATGCGCCAATGGGCAGCGCGGGGTGAAGGGGCAGCCGCCGGTGAGCCCCAGCAGATCCGGCGGATCGCCGGGGATGGTCAGCAGCTCGTCCTGCGGAATGTCGAGCCGCGGCACGGCGGCAAGCAGGCCCAGGGTATAGGGATGCGAGGGCGTCTCGAAGACCTTGTCGGTCGGGCCGGTCTCCATCACCCGGCCGCCATACATCACCATGGTGCGTTCGCAGGTGCCGGCGACAATGCCCAGATCATGGGTGATCAGGATGATCGCGGTGCCGAACTCGGCCCGGACCTCGCTCAAAAGCTCCATGATCTGCGCCTGCACCGTGACGTCGAGCGCGGTGGTCGGCTCGTCGGCGATCAACAGCGCCGGGCGGCAGAGCAGGGCCATGGCGATCATGATCCGCTGGCGCATCCCGCCAGAGAACTCGTGCGGATACATGCCCAGCCGCTGTTTGGCGTCGGGAATGCGCACCGCGTCGAGCATCTTGGCGGATTCGTTCAGCGCCTCGCGCTTCGACATGCCGCGGTGCAGTTGCAGCACCTCGGCCATCTGGGTGCCGATCTTGAGGTAGGGGTTCAGCGAGGTCATCGGATCCTGGAAGATCATCGCCACCCGCTCGGCTCGCACGGAATTCAGCTTGGCCTCCGGCAGGTTGAGGATCTCCTGGCCTTCGATCTTGACCGAGCCCTCGGAGCGGCCGTTGCGCGCCAGCAGCCCCAGCATGGCAAAGGCCAGCTGCGTCTTGCCGGACCCGCTTTCGCCGACGATGGCCAGGGTGTCCTGTTTGGCCAGGTCTAGCGAGATGCCGTTGACCGCGCGCACCGTGCCGTCGGGCGTGTCGAAGCTGACCGAGAGGTCGCGGACGGAGAGTAGTTGCTCTGTCATCTCAGCGGTCCTTCGGATCAAGCGCGTCGCGCAAACCATCGCCGACAAAGAAGAAGCCGAACAGCGAGACGACAAAGAAAGCGAGTGGTATCAACAACATCCAAAGTCCCTGGCGCATCTGGTCGGCGCCTTCGTTGATCAGCGCCCCCCAGGAGGTCAGCGGCTCCTGCACGCCGAGCCCGAGGAAGGAGATGAAGCTTTCGTAGATGATCATCGAGGGCACCAGCAGCGTCGCATAGACGATCACCACGCCCAGCAGGTTGGGCACGATATGGCGCAGGATGATGCGGAAAGGGTGCACGCCGGTGGCGATGGCGGCTTCGATGAAGTCGCGCCCGCGCAAGCTCAGCGTCTGACCGCGGGCAATCCGCGCCATGTCGAGCCATGATATCAGACCGATGCCGATGAAGAGCATCAGGATCGACCGGCCGAACACCACCAGCAGCAGGATCAGCACGAACATGTAAGGCACCGACATCAGCACATCGACGATGCGCATCATGACGTTGTCGAGCCTGCCGCCGAAATAGCCCGAGACCGCGCCGTAGATCGTGCCCACGAGCACCGCGATCAGCGCGCCGACGACGCCGACCATCAGGCTGATCTGGGTGCCCTGAACGGTGCGGGCAAAGAGATCACGGGCCTGGGCATCGGTGCCGAACCAATGGCCGGTCTCGGAACAGGGCGGGATCTCGTTGTCAGGACCCGACAGGAAACAGGGCCCGCCGGCGTCATCGACCTTGCCGAGGATCGACCAGTTGATTTCCTCGATGGAATGCTGCGCCACGAAGGGGCCGAAGATCGCAAAGGCAGCCACGAGGCTCAGCACGATCAGCCCGCCAACGGCGGCGCGGTTGCGGAAGAAACGGGCGCGGGCATCGGCCCAGAGCGAGCGGGGCGGCCCCATGGGGGCCGCGGCGGCCAGTGCCGCCGATTGGGATCTGGAGACTACCATTGCGTCAGTACCGGATCTTGGGGTCGATCCACGCGTAGAGGATATCGACCAGCAGGTTGAACAGAATGGTGAGCGCGCCCAAGAGCACCGTGATCCCCATCATCACGCCGTAATCGCGGTTCAGCGCCGAGGCGACAAAGAATTGGCCGATGCCGCCGGTGGAGAAATAGAGATCGATCACCACCGAACCGGTGATCATGCCGACAAAGGCGGGTCCAAGGTAGGAGATCACCGGCAAGAGCGCCGGCTTCAGCGCATGGCGCAGCACGATGGTGCGGCCCGGCAGGCCCTTGGCGCGGGCGGTTCGGATGAAGTTCGAGGTCATCACTTCGAGCATCGAGGCCCGGGCGATCCGCGCGATCGAGGCCATGAACGAGGTCGAGAGCGCGATCACCGGCATGATCAGGTATTCGATCTGGCCGCCTTGCCAGCCGCCACCGGGCAACCAGCCCAGCCAGACGGTGAAGATCAGCACAAGGATCGGCGCCATCACGAAGTTCGGCAGCACCTGAGCGCCGATCGAGATGCCGACGGCGAAATAGTCGAGCCAGGTGTTCTGCCGGATCGCCGCGACGATGCCCAGCGTGCCACCGACGACGACGGCGACGATGAAGCTCCAGAAGCCATAGGTCAGCGTGACCGGAAACCCCTGTTCGATCAGGTCGTTGACGTCCTGGTCGCGGTACTGGAACGAGGGGCCGAAGTCGAACTGGGTGACGATGTTCCAGATGTAGGTGCCGATCTGGGCGATGAAGGGCCGGTCGAGGCCGTATTCGCGTTCGAGGTTGGCCAGCACCGCCGGCGGCACCCCGCGATCAGAGGCAAAGGGGCTGCCCGGCGCGGTGTACATCAGGACGAAGGTGAGCACGATCAGGATCAACAGGACCGGGATCGCGAACAGCAGTCGGCGAAGGATGAATGCTATCATGGGATGCAGGGTGCGCCGGGGCGGGCTGGATCAGCCGCCCCGGCGCCCGCCCGTTACTCGGCCGCGACGCGATAGAGATCGCGCACGTACCAGTTGTTCTCGGCGTTCTCCATCGGCCAGTTCCTGACCTCCGGGTTCAGCACGAAGTTCTGGGTGTAGTGGTAGATCGGGATGATCGCCATGTCGCGGGCGAGCACCTCTTCCGCCTTGGTGTAAAGCGGCTGCGGATCATCGGCCTTGGCGGCCTCGTCGAGCAGCTTGTCGAACTCTTCCGAGACGTATTTGCCGTCATTGTTGGCATTGTTCGAGGTCAGCAGGTCGAGGAAGGTCGAGGCCTCGTTGTAATCCGCACACCAGGCCGACCGCGCCAGATCGAACTGCTGGTTGCCACGGATGTCGAGGTAGGACTGCCATTCGTAGTTCGACAGGTTGATCTCGACGCCGAGCGGCTTCCACATCTGGCTGACCGCGATGGCGATCTGCTTGTGGTTTTCCGAGGTGTTGTAGATCAGGTCGAGTTCAAGCGGATTGTCCGGGCCATAGCCCGCTTCCTTCATCAGCTCCATCGCCTGTGCCATGCGCTCGTCCTGGCTCAGCTGCGAATAGTCGATGGTGGGAAGCTCGAAGTCGGCCGTGGCCCAATGGGTGAAGCTGTAGGCGGGCTTCTGTCCGGCCTGCAGGATCTGATCGACGATCACGTCGCGGCGGACGGCATAGGACAATGCCTTGCGCACGTTCACGTCCTTCAGCGCCTCGTGGCCGCTCTCGGACTGGTTGATCGTGTAGTAATAGGAGCAGAGGCGCGGTGTGGCATGCGCGGTCTCCGGGCTTTCCTCCTCAAGGTCGGGGTAGGAGCCTGCGGGCAGGTCGTCCATCATGTCGAACTCGCCGGCCTGAAAGCGGCTCAGCGCCTGGTTGGCGTCGTTGATGACATAGCCCACGACTTCTTCGATGATGACGTCCTCGGCGCCCCAGTATTCCGGGTTCTTCTCGAGCCGAAAGAATTCGTTGACGCGGATCTCGGCCAGCTTGTAGGCGCCGTTGACCACGATGTTTTCCGGGTCGGTCCAGTCGTTGCCATGGGCTTCGATGGTGGCCTGGTGGGTCGGCATCAGGGTGTAATGCACGGCCATCTGCGGGAAATAGGGCAGCGGCTGGTTCAGAGTCACTTCGAGGGTGTGGTCGTCGATCGCCTTGACGCCCAGCGTGTCGGTGGCGGCCTCTCCGGCGATGATTTCCTTGGCGCCCTTCATCTGGGTCAGCTCGACATACCAGGCGTATTCCGAAGCGGTCGCCGGATCGGCGGCACGGCGCCAGGCATAGACAAAGTCATGCGCGGTGACCGGATCGCCGTTGGACCACTTGGCATTGTCGCGCAGCTTGAAGGTCCAGGTCTGGTTGTCCTCGGAGGACCACTCGGTGGCCACGCCCGGGCGCAGCGAGCCCTCGGCATCCTGGGTCAGCAGGCCTTCGAAAAGCTGGCGGGCGACGTGGCCGCCGGCGGTTTCCTCGATCAGCTGCGGGTCGATGGTGGGGAACTGGTCGAGCAGGCGATACTTGAACACCTGGCTCTCGGCCAGGGGTTCGCCGGTCACGGGGTGCGTGTCCTGAGCGGCGAGCATCGAGCCGCTGGCCACGAGGACGGCGGTGGCCGTCGTCAGCAAGAGATTGCGTGTCATTCTGGTCTCCCTTTCTATGGTGTCTCGGGCCTCTTCTCTGGTGGGCCCTGAAGGTCAGACGCTTAACATCGCCAAGAAACTAGGCATAGTCCAGCGGTGTGAGCGCTCACGCTGCGGTTGACGTCGCGGTGCGGTGGATGGCAGCGGGTTTCCGCTGAGAGGTCTGCGGCACCGAGCCGCGCATCGCCGGGTCGCGGTGCGGCGAACCTCAGTTGGTTCGGTCGGGGAGAGCCGTGCATTGGCGGGCCGCGGTGCGGCGATCCACCCCCAGTTCGGCAGCGTTTTATCCCCGCCAAATCCGGAAAAGATCAGATCGACGCGCTCACGTCAGCCAAATCGCCGTGCCGGAGGGCGGCCCGTCATGCCAAAGGCATGCCTCTGGCATGATGCGCGGCGGCTTGCAGCCGCTGTTAACGCGCAGGCGCTATTAGCCCGACGTTAGGGAGAGCCGCGGATTGACGGGCCGCGGTGCGGCGATCTTCAATTGGTTCGGCAGCGCTTTATCTCAGCCAAATCCGGAGAAGACCGGAGCGGCGCGCTCACGTCAGCCAAATCGCCGTGCCGGAGGGCGGCCCGGCGATGCGCGGCGGCTTTCAGCCGCTGTTAACGCGCGGGGACATCAGACCAAGGTCAGGGAGAACGCCACGCGTATCACTCGGCTTGTTCCACCTCTGCCGTCAGATGCAGACTATGCCCCCCGAGCGCGCGGAACGCCCGCTGCCGACAGCTCAGCACGATGATCTGCAGATCGCCTGCCTGGCGGTGCAGCGCGTCGAACATCCGCTCGATCCGGTCGTCATCGGTAAAGACCAGCGCGTCGTCGAGGATCACCGGCGCGGTCCGACCGCTGGCGGCAAGCAGCCGAGCAAAGGCCAGCCGGACCAGCAGCGCCACCTGTTCCTGGGTGCCGCCCGACAGGATGGTGATCGGCTCTTCACGGCCGTCGCGCACCAGCGCGTCGGGCAGCAGCGAGGTGTCGCCCCAGGTCAGCTCGGCCTCTGGCCAGAGCAGGTGAAGAAGCGGCTTCAACTCGCGGGCTATCGGGCTGAAATAGCGTTCGCGGGCCTCGGTGCGGGCGGCCTCGAGCGCGGCTTCCAGCCGGATCAGCACCTCCTTTTCATGCTCGATCCGCGCCAGATCGGCCTCGGCGCTTTCCAGCTCCTGACGGACCTCCTCGAGCCGCTCCTCGACCGCCTCGCCGGAGGACCGTCCGATGCGCTCATCAAGCCGCGCCAGCTGCGGTTTGAGCCGGGTGATCTCGTCGCGGGCATTGCGGTCGACCGAGGTGGCGCGTTTCAACGCGGCCTCGGTGCTGGCCAGATCCGGCGCGCCGCGGGCCTTTTCGGCGTGCCGTTCCGTGGCCTCTTTCAGAGCCATTTCAGCCTGATCGAGATGCGCTGCCAGCGCCTCGACCGAGGTCTCGCCCAGACGCGCCAGCGCCTGTTCGGCCCGGGTCAGCCGGTCGCGCAGCGAGGCCAGCTGTGTTTCGCTGCGGGTCGCCTCGTTGCGGGCGTCGGCGTAGCGGTCGGCAGCGGTTTCCTGGGCGATGCGGGCGCTGTCAAAGGCCGCCTGAGCCGCCTCCAGAGCGGCCTCGGCCACCTCGGGCGCCGGGGCTTCGGCGGTCTCTTCCGGCAGGGGGATGGCGGCCAGGGCTTCGCGCAGCCGGTCGATTCCGTCGGGCGCGAGGCTGGCCAGAACGGCGCGGGCTTCGCCGGCCAGACGGTCGGCGGCGGCGCGGGTCTCGGCGGCGCTGCGGGCGGCGTCGAGCGTCTCGACGCCTTGCGCTTCCAACGCCTTGCGCAGGGCCTCGGCCGCGGCCTCGACCGAGCTGTCGTCGTGGGCACCTTCGCCGGGCCGCACCTCGAGCGTGCCGATGCCGTCGATCTCCAGCCGCGTGGCATGGGGCAGGGAGATCGGCTGGCCGGCGGGCAGGGAGTTGCCGGCCACGCGGATCGCGCCGTCGCGGTCCGGCGCATATTGCGCAATGACCTGGGTGGCGGTGGCGTCGCGTGCGGCGAGGGCGGTGGCATGGGCGCCGGCCAGCTTCTCGAGCCGGCGCAGCGCCTTGTCATCGGGGCCTTGGCGGGCGGCGGCACTGGCCTCTTCCATCGCGCTGCGCAGGGTCTCGGCCTGGGCGATCTTGTCGGTGAGCGCTTGGCGGCGCTCGGCCCCGTCGCGGGCAGCCTGGGCGCGCAAGGCCAGACGATGCTGCGCCTCGGCCTGTTTCAGCGTCGTGCGCGCGTCATCAAGCGCCTGTTGAGCCGCGTCGCGCGCCCCTCGCGCGGTCTCGGCGGCGGCGCGGGCGGCCTGCGCCTCCTCGCTGGCGGTCTCGAAGAGCGTACGGGCCTCGGCCTCCTCAGTCAGGGTTTCGCGCAGGGTGGTGAGCCGCGACTGCGCGGTTTCGGCCGTGAGCCGCGCGGTCTCCAGCTTCTGCGCCTCGGCCGCCACTTCCTCGGCATGGCGCTGGGCTGCCTGATGCGCGGTCTGCGCGGCCTCGAGCCGAGCGCGGCGGTCTTCCACCGCTTCCGGCGCCTCTAGCGCAGACAACTCCCGCCGGGCGCGTTTGCGCTCGGCCAGCGCCTCGTGCAGCGCATCGGCGGTGGCGGCCAGAGCGTCGCGGCGCTCGGTCAGGGCCTCGACCCGGTCGAGCGCCTCGCGCCAGGGGCCGCCCTTGCGGGGGTTGCGGTTCTTGCCGGTGGCGAGGTCGTCGAGCGCCGCGCGGCAGCGCGCCAGCGCCGCATCCATCCGCCGCCCGCCGGTCATCTGCTCGACCTCTTCACCGACCGAAGTCATCAGGTCGCGCCGCGCCTCGAGCGCCAGCTTCTGCTCCTTGGTGCTGCCGGCGGTCAGCTCGGTCATGCCTTGGCGCACCCAGATCAGCCCGGAGGGCCCGCCGGCATCGCCGCCCAAGAGGTCAGAGACCCAGGCCTCTGCGGCGTCGGACTGGGCGATCAAAACGCCCTCGCGGTGCACGGTGGCAGCGGGCTTGCTCAGCCAGCGCTTGAAGATGGTGAACCGGCCGTCCTCGGTCTCGACGGTGACGCTGACCTCTGGCGCGCCGCCGGCATGGGGGCGGAGCGATTTGACCTCGGCGTCCTTCGAGCCATGCGCCTTGAAGAACAGCGCCTGAATGGCATCGAAGAGCGTCGATTTGCCGTGTTCGTTGGGCTCGCAAAGCAGGTTGAGCCCGTCGTCGATCTGCCGGATTGCCACAGGGTCGGTAAAGCGGCGGACGTTGTTGAGGGTGATGGCGCGGAGCTTCATTGCGCGGCCTCCCGCACATAGGCGTAAAGCCGGGCGAGCGCATCCTCGGCCACCCGCCGGTCCTGTTGCGACAGGGTTTCGGACTGTGCTTCCTGCTGCAGGGTCTCGGCCGCCAGCCGCAGCGCGCCGGCGCGGTCGATTTCGTCCAGATCGCCGGGGTCCACCTGAGTGCCGAGGCCTTCGGTCACCAGTTCGAAATGCGCGAAATCCGGCGCGCAGGCCGCGGCGGCGCGCTCCAGGTCGGACTGGTCGGCGAGGCCGGCCCAGCCGCTGGCATTGACTCGGAGCAGCACGTCGCGGCGGCCGCTTTCAGGCAAGATCGCGTCGAGCGCGGCGGCGGCGTCCTGTCGCGGGTGCAGGGTCAGGGGCAGCTCGGTCCAGAGGAAGGTGCCGGTCTCGACCTCGGTCACCTGCGGTGTGGCGCCGGGGCCGTCGAGGGTGACCGCAAGGCAGACGCCGCGGCGACCATGCTTGAAGCGGTCCTGCTCGGGACAGCCGCAATACTGCACCCGGTCGGAGATCGGCAGCCGCCCGTGCCAGTCGCCCAAGGCAAGGTAGTCGAGCCGTGCCGAGCGGTCGCGATCGGGGGCGATGGCGTCGCCGGCACCGGTGAAATCGGTGACGCCACCATGGGCCAGAGCGATGCGCAGCTGGCCCTCGGCGCTCTCCATGCCGACCAGCGGCGCGGTGGGATCGCTGGCACCGGCGCGAAAAGCCACGGGGCAGGGCAGCAGCACGGCGGTCGCGTCCAGCGCCTGCGGCTGGGCCTCGATCACGGGCCTAACGTTGGCGGGCGCATCGCGGCGAAGAACCTCCCAGAGCGGCTCGGCATCGTTGAGGTTGTCGTGGTTGCCGGGCAAGAGCCACCAAGTAATTTCCGAAGCCTCGCCCATTGCCGCCAGCGCCTGTCGGATCAGGCTGGGCGAGGGCGTCGCGGTGTCGAACGTGTCACCTGCCAGAAGCACATGCGCCGCACCATGATCGCGCGCCGCCGCGGCCAGTTTTGCAATCGCGCCGTGCCGCGCCTCCATCAGCCGGCCGCGGATATTGCCGTCTTCGGGCTGCGGGATATTGGCGAAGCGCCGACCGAGGTGAAGGTCAGAGGCATGGATGAAACGAAACGACATGGATAACTCCGGCAACTGGCTGATGGCGTCTTTATCGGGCCTCCTCGCCCGATCCGCAATCAACCAGCAGCGCGGAATTTTTTCGGTTTGGCGGGCGCTCCGGCGGCTAGGCCGCCGGTACCGGTCTTGCCCCCCGGCCACTGGCCCAGTTGAGGGCCAGCAGGGCCGTCAGCAACAGCGCGCCGACAATCTCGATCTGCAGGCTGGGCCAGAAGACCGCCACCATGCCGGGCACCACCAGAAGCCGCGCCCAGAGTGGCATCGGCGCAAAGAGATAGGCCTCGAGCGCGGCGGCAAAGGCGGTGAGCGCGAGGATGGCGATGAAGCCGTTCCAGAGCACCAGCGGCACCGGGCCGCCCTCGATGATCGACGGGTTGTAGACCATGAACAGCGGGATCAGGTAGAGCCCCTTGGCGTATTTCCACGCCTGCACCGAGGTCTCCATCGGCGAGGCATTGGCAATCGCCGCCCCGGCAAAGCCCGCCAGGGCCACAGGTGGCGTCACGTTGCTGTCCTGGCTCCACCAGAAGACCACCAGATGCGAGATCAGCAGCGGGATGCCGAATTCCTCGGTAAGCGCAGGGCCGACGAGGATGATCAGCACGATATAGGCCGCCGTCACCGGCAGCCCCATCCCGAGGATCAGGCTGGCGATCACCACCAGCAGCAGCGCCAGCAGCAGGTTGCCGTTGGAGAAGGCCAGCATCATCGCCGAGAACTTGAGCCCCAGCCCGGTGAGACCCACGACACCGACGACGATCCCCGCCACGGCGCAGGCCATCGACACGGCGACGGCATTGCGCGCGCCCAGCTCCAGCGCCTCGAGCGTCTTGGCAAAGCCCGAGCGAGCGAGCGCCACGAGACCGGCCATGGTGGGACCGGCGGCGACATATTGCATAACCCCGCGCAGCACGGCGGCGGCAATCACCGCGAGAATGGCGTAGAAGCCCACACGCATCGGCGAATAGCCCACCACCAGAAGCCAGACCAAGGCCACCAACGGCAGCAGGAAGTGCCAGCCTTCGGCCAGCACGTCGCGCACCTTGGGCAGATCGGCGGCGGGGATGCCCTTCATCCCCTGTTTGACGGCGGCAATATGCACCAGCAGGTAGACCGCGCCGAAGTAGAGGATTGCCGGAAAGATCGAGACCAGAACGATCTGGATGTAGGGCACCCGGGTGAACTCGCTCATCAGAAAGGCACCGGCGCCCATCAGCGGCGGCATGATCTGGCCCCCGGTCGAGGCCGCGGCCTCGATCCCGCCGGCCTGCGCCGGGCGATAGCCCAGCTTCTTCATCAGCGGAATGGTGAATGCGCCGGTGGTCACCACGTTGGCAATCGCCGAGCCCGAGATCGAGCCCATGCCGGCCGAGGCGATGACCGCGGCCTTGGCCGGGCCGCCGCGCTGTCGGCCGGTGGCGGCATAAGCCAGATCGATGAAGAACTTGCCGGCGCCGGTGACTTCCAGAAAGGCGCCGAAGAGCACGAAGACAAAGATGAAGGTCGCGGCAACCCCCAGCGGCAGACCGAAGATGCCCTCGGCCCCCAGCGTCATCTGGCTGGCCAGACGGTCGAGCGTATAGCCGCGGTGGTTGAGGATGCCGGGCATGAAATCCGACAGGAAGGGCAGCTCGCCCCGCGTCCCGGCAAAGGCATAGAGGATGAACATCGCGCCGATGATCGTCATGCCGAGGCCGATGGCCCGGCGCGCGGCTTCCAGCACCACGAGGGTGGTGATGATGCCGACGGTGACGTCGATCTGGCGCGGGATGATGGCATTGGCGATGGCGTCGATATTGGCCGGCACCCAATAGCCCACCAGCACGCCGCAGGCGATCAGCGGCGCGTCGATGGCCCAGCCGATCAGGCCGCGCGGCCGGTTGCCGGTGACCGGATACATCAGGAAACAGAGCACCAGGATGAAGCCCAGGTGGATGGGCCGCTGAAAGAACAGGCCCAGCGGCTGGATGCCGGCGGCATAGAGCTGGAACAGCGACAGGGTGATCGCGACGATCGAGATCGCCATCAGCACCGAGCGCGGCTGGCGGTCGGCGCCGGGCGCCTTGACTTCATAGGTGTCGGTCATTCTGGGTCTCCCGGTTGCAGTGCGATCCGGACCCGCTGGCGCGCGGCCCTGACCGAGAGCGGGATCACGGCATCCCCGGCCACGATCCTGTGGTTGACGGCGGCGCGCCCGGGGCGCAGCACATAGGCATCGCCCGGCACCGGCTCGTCGATATCCTCGATCCAGTAGCCGCCCTGGCCGTCGGAGGTCTGCCGCCCGCGGCCCGGCAGATGGCCGAGACCGGCGGCGAAATCGGGCTGGTGCGAGCGCACCAGCACCATGCGGCCGGCGCGGTTCTGGTAGCAGTCCTGCACCGGAAAGCCTTGGACCGAGTGGTTCCAGAGCACGCACCATTCGGCGCCGTCCGCCAGGGCGATGCGGCCGATTTCGGTGCCGTCGGGCAGGGTGGCCGTCAAGGTGGCGGCGGGCAGGGTCGAGGCGGTGAGGAAGAGGGCCAGCAGCCCTCTTCCAAGTGTCGTGATCACGGGCGCAGGTTGTCCGGAATGGTTGCGCCGGCTTCCTCGTAATACCGCAGGGCACCGGGGTGCAGCGGCACCGGGGTGGCGTTCATCGAGAACTCGATCGTGGTCTCGTTGGCCGCGGGATGCACCGCCTGCATGTCGGCAATGTTCTCGTACATCGCCTTGGTGATCTGGTAGACGGTTTCCTCGTCCATCTCGGACGACACCACCAGAACGTTGGGCACGCCCACGGTCGAGACGTCCGCATCGACACCGTCATAGGTGCCGGCACCGAGCTTGAGCGGGGCAAAGGTCTCGTCGGCGGCATCGGCCGCGGCGAGCTGTTCGTCGGTCAGCCCGATCATCCGGATCGAGTTGGTGGTGGCAAGGTTGAGGATCGACGAGGTCGGCGCGCCGACGCTCCAGAACCCGGCGTCGATATCGCCGTTGTTGAGCGCATCGGCGGTCTCGTTGAAGTTCAGCCGCTGGGCGTCGAAATCATCGAAGGAAATGCCGTTGGCCTCGAGCAGGGTCATGGCGTTGACCTCGGTGCCCGAGCCCGGTGCACCGACCGAGACGCGCTTGCCCTTGAGGTCGTCGATGTTCTCGATGCCGCTGTCGGCCAGCGTCACGATCTGCACCATGTTGGCATAGAGCGAGCCCACCGCGCGGATCATCGGCAGCTGCTGGCCTTCGAAACGGCCGGTGCCGGTATAGGCCTGCTGCACGGTGTCGGCGAGACCGATGGCAAGGTCGGCGTCGCCGGTGGCGATCAGGCCCATGTTCTCGACCGAGGCGCCGGTGACCTCGGCGGTGGCGCTGTAGCCTTCAACGTGATTGTTGATCACCTCGGCCAGGCCGCCGCCCATCGGGTAATAGACCCCGCCGGTGCCGCCGGTGGCAATCGAGATCTGCGTCTGCGACAGCGCCGGGCTGGCAGCCACCAGGGTGGCAAGGGCAAAGTATTTGGCAAGTTTCATTTTTGTGGTCCTCCCAATTGTTATGCCAGCCACCGTATCTTTCGGCTGAGATTATTCAAGAGGAACAAGCGCGAGGGTGGGCGGTGCGTCGGACGACTCGCGTCCCGGTCGTGATCCGGGACCTCGCCGGTGTTCAGCGCCGGCATTTGAGCGAAGCGGACGCTGCGTCCTTTGAGAGGCCCCGGCTCGGGGGCCGGGGCGCGAGGGGCAAAGGTAGAGCGCCCGCGTCCCGGACTTGATCCGGGACCTCATTGTCAGCCAACAAACCCGCGCCGACCTCCCTGCCCAACTGCGCGCGTTGAGAGGCCCCGGCTCGGGGGCCGGGGCGGCGGTGCGCTTTGAGGCGCTGGCGTTTGGAGGGAGTTGAGCGGGCGGCCCCGGCGCGGGGGCCGAGGCGCGAGGGGCAAAGGTTGAACGCCCGCGTCCCGGACTTGATCCGGGACCTCGCCGCCAGCCAGCATTGACATGGCCAACCCGCGTCGACCTCGGCCAGACGCCTCAACCGCGCTGACCGACCGCCAGGCCCACACCCTTGGGCTTGGGCAGGTCGGCATGCGCCTCGGCGAACCGGCTCAACTGCGCGGCAACCGCCTCGGACGGCGGCGCGCTGCGGCGGGTCTTGATGTCGACGTGCAGCAGCAGCGTCTCGACCGTGGCCGCGAGCGTGCCGTCCGCCTTGGTCAGCCGGTGGAACAGGTGCATCTTCTTGCCCCTGCCATCGAGCACCTGCGTGGTCACCGTCACCCGGTCGCCCGCCAGCATCTCGGCCAGGTAGCGCACGTGGTTCTCGACGGTGAAATAGCTGCCGCCCGAGGCGACATAAGCCGCATCGGCGCCGATCATCTCCATGAAGCGGTCGGTGGCCTGGCAGGAGACCTCGACGTAATGCGTCTCGTTCATGTGGCCGTTGTAGTCGGTCCAGCTCTGCGGGATCACCCGGTCGACCGTCACCGGCAGATCCAAAGGCTCCGGATCCGGCAGGCCGGCCTCGTGGGCGTTGATCGTGCCGCCGGCGCCGGAGCCCGACTTGCGCAGCGCCCGCATCATGCCCACGAGGTTGTCGTCGCGCAGCCGTTCCAGTTCGCGGATCGACATGTGGCCGGATTGCGCATCGGATTGCCCGGCGATCAGGTCGACCAGCTCGGGCGTGAACGCGGGCACATCCATCAGCTTGGTCCAGGGCCATTCCAGCGCCGGGCCGAACTGCTCCATGAAGTGCTTCATCCCGGCCTCGCCGCCGGCGATGCGGTAGGTCTCGAACAGGCCCATCTGCGCCCAGCGCAGGCCAAAGCCCATGCGGATCGCCTCGTCGATCTCCTCGGTGGTGGCGATGCCGTCCTTGACCAGCCAGAGGCTCTCGCGCCAGACCGCTTCGAGCAGGCGGTCGGCGATATGGGCGTCGATCTCCTTGCGGATCGTCAGGGGATGCATGCCGATCTCGCGGAGGAGGGTGGCGGCGCGGTCGCAGAGGGTGGGCGCGCCCACCAGTTCCACCAGCGGCAACAGGTAGACCGGGTTGAACGGATGGGCGACGATCACCTTTGCGCCCTCGGCGGTGAGTTCGGAGGGTTTGAAGCCCGAGGTCGACGAGCCGATCACCGCGCCGGCATCGGCGGCGCGGGTGATCTGGCCATGGACCTTGTGCTTCAGCTCGAGCCGCTCCGGCACGCTCTCCTGCACCCAGGCGGCACCGGCGACAGTCTCGACCAGATCGCCGTGAAAGGTCAGCCGGCCCTCCGCCGGCAACACCTTGTCATAGAGCGCGGGCAGGGCGCGGCGGGCATTGGCCAGCACCTCGTCGATCTTGCGCCGCGCTTCGGGGTCTGGGTCAAAGACCGCCACGTCCCAGCCATTGAGCAGAAAGCGCGCGGCCCAGCCGCCGCCGATGACGCCGCCGCCGATGATTGCTGCCTTGTGGGTCATGCGACACCGCCTTTCGGCGCGCGTTTCACCAGCCCCAGCTGTTCGCGCACCTCTGCCGGGCCGATCACCTTTGCCCCCATGTTTTCGACCAGGCTCACCGCGCGCTCGACCAACTGCGCATTGGTGGCCAGCACGCCCTTGTCGAGGAAGAGATTGTCCTCGAGCCCGACGCGCACATTGCCCCCCGCCAGCACCGCCGCCGCGGCATAGGGCATCTGGTCGCGGCCCAACGAGAAGGCCGACCAGGTCCAGTCCTCGGGCACGTTGTTGACCATCGCCATCAGCGTGTTGAGGTCATTTGGCGCCCCCCAGGGCACCCCCATGCAAAGCTGCACCAGCGCCTGTGGCGCCAAGGTACCTTCGCGCACCAGTTCCTTGGCAAACCAGAGATGGCCGGTGTCGAAGGCCTCGATCTCGGGCTTCACCCCCAGCTCGGTCATCATCGCGCCCATGGCGCGCAGCATGCCGGGCGTGTTGGTCATGACGTAATCGGCCTCGGCAAAGTTCATCGTGCCGCAATCGAGAGTGCAGATCTCGGGCAGGCACTCGGCCACATGCGCCATGCGCTCGGCGGCGCCGATCATGTCGGTGGCGCTTTCATTCAAAGGCAGGGGCGCCTCCGGCGGGCCGAACACCATGTCGCCGCCCATCCCGGCGGTGAGGTTGAGCACCACGTCGACCTCGGCCGCGCGGATGCGCTCGGTCACCTCGCGATAGAGGTCGAGCCTGCGCGACGGCGCGCCGCTCTCGGGGTCGCGGACATGGCAATGCACCACGGCGGCCCCGGCCTTGGCGGCGTCGATGGCGCTCTCGGCAATCTGCTTGGGCGAGCGCGGAACATGCGGGCTCCGGTCCTGGGTCCCGCCCGAGCCGGTCACGGCGCAGGTGATGAAGACGTTGCGGTTCATGGCAAGCGGCATGTCAGCGTCCTTTCCAGACAGGGTCGCGTTTTTCGGCAAAGGCGCGGGCGCCTTCCTTTTGATCCTCGGAGCGGTAGAGCCGTTCCACCGTTTCGAACTGGCTCTTGGTGATGCGGTTCATCGCGTCCTGGAACTTCATGTCCTCGGCCTCGCGTACGATCTCCTTGATCGCGGCCTGCACCAGCGGCGGGCCTTCGGCCAGGTGATCCGCCAGCCTCCGCGCCTCCTCCATCAGTTGATCGGCCGGGTAGACGTGGTTGACCAAGCCCCAGCGCGCGGCCTCCTCGACATCCAGCCAGCGCCCGGTCAGCAGCATCTCCATCGCGATGTGATAGGGGATGCGCTTGGGCAGCTTGACGCTGGCGGCATCGGCGACGGTGCCCGATCGGATCTCTGGCAGGGCGAATGTCGCGTGATCGGCGGCGAGGATCAGATCGGCCGAGAGCGCCAGCTCCAGCCCGCCGCCGCAGCAGATGCCGTTGACCGCGGCGATCACCGGCTTGTTCAGCCCGCGCAACTCCTGCAGCCCGCCAAACCCGCCGACACCGTAATCGCCGTCCACCGCAGCGCCCTCGGCGGCGGCCTTGAGGTCCCAGCCGGGGCAGAAGAACTTCTCGCCGGCACCGGTCAGGATCGCCACCCGCAGTTCGGGGTCATCGCGGAAATCGGCGAAGATCTCGCCCATGATGCGGCTGGTGGCGAGGTCGATGGCATTGGCCTTGGGCCGGTCCAGCGTCACCTCGAGCACATGGCCCCGGCGCTGGGTCTTGATCGGCGTCTCTGTCATGTCGGGTCTCCGGTTCGGATCAGGGCGTCTGCGGCCACGGCGCCATGGGGCGTGCAGAGCAGCGGGTTGATTTCGATTTCCTGCGGCAGGGTCCTTGCCACGATGGCTTGAACCGCCATGGCGACGTCAAGCACCGCCTCGACATCCGCCGCCGGCTGGCCGCGATATCCTTTGAGCAGGGCGGCGATGCGCAGCCCCATGAGTGCCGCGCGCAGGCTGTCGCGGTCGGCGGGGATCAGCAGCGAGGCGCGATCTGCCAGCAGTTCGGTGAGGGTGCCGCCAGCGGCGAGGGTCAGCACGTAACCATGCGCCGGATCGGCGACCACGCCGATCAGAAGCTCGGCCACCGTGCCGGTGATCTGCTGCTCGACGAGGAAGCTGTCGGTCGGCATCGCTCTGGCGGCGCTTGCCACCGCCTCGGGCGTCCCGAGCCCCAGCACCACCGCGCCGGCCTCGGTCTTGTGGGCAATGCCGCAGCCCTTGAGCACCACCGGGAATCCCAGCGCCTCTGCCGCCTCTGCCGCCGCCTCTGGCGTCGCGGCCGTGGCGCTGCGCGGAACGCTGATGCCCTCGGCGGCCAGCACCGCCTTGGCCTCGGCTTCGGACAGTGTCCGGCCATGGCCTGCGGGCGGCGGCAAAAGCAGCGGCGCCTGCTCACGGGCTCGCATCCCGGCCACCACCGAGATCGCCGCCAATGCCTCGGCCATCCCGCCAAATGCCGGAATCCCGGCCTCGGTCAGGCGCAACGCCAGCGCTTCGTGCAGGGTCTCCGGCAGCGAGCTGACCAGCGCCAGCGTCTTGCCACAGGCGGCGCTGGCGGCCTCAAGCGCCTGGATCGCCGGCTCCCATGCCTCCGGGTCACATCGGTCGGCGCGCGGCAGGTCCAGAACCACGCAGCCCAGCGCCACGTCAGCCTGCATCATCGCGCTGAAGGTCGCAGCCATCGCCGCCACGTCCCCCCAAATATAGGTGTGATAATCCAGCGGGTTTGCCAGCGTCACCCTCGGCCCCAACACCGCGCGCAAGGCCCTTTCCTGGGCCGGCGCCAGCGGCGGAAACTCCACGCCGGCGCCCTCCGCCATGTCGGCCATCAGGCTGGCCTCGCCGCCGGAACAGGAGAGCGAGGCGATGCGGTTCGACTCCAGCGGCCCGGTCACATGCAGGAGCTTCAGCGTCTCGAGCAACACCGGCAGGCTCTCGACCTGGCCGATCCCCAGCCGCGCCAGCAGGGCCCGCGCCCCGGCGTCGCTGCCGGCGAGCGACGCGGTATGGCTGATCGTCGCCGCCTGCGCCTGGGCCGAGCGGCCGACCTTGAGCGCCACCACCGGAATGCCGCGCGCCCGGGCCTCGGCGGCCAGCGCCTCTAAACCGCGCAGATCGTCGATCCCCTCGATATGCAGCCCGAGCGCCGTCACCCTCGGATCGGCCAGCAGTGCCCGGGCGACCTCTGACAGCCCGGTCTGCGCCTGGTTGCCGACGGTCACCACATAGGCCACCGGCAGCCCGCGCGCCTGCATGGTCAGGTTGATCGCGATGTTCGACGACTGGGTCACCAGCGCCACGCCACGCTCCACCGGCACGCCGCCATGCTGGTCGGGCCAGAGCGCCGCGCCGTCGAGGTAGTTGAGAAACCCGTAGCAATTGGGCCCGAGGATCGTCATCTCGCCCGCTGCCGCCACCAGCGCCGCCTGCCGTTCGCCGCCATCGCCGGTCTCGCCAAAGCCCGAGGCAAAGCAGACCGCGCCGCCGGCCCCGCGCGCCGCCAGCGCCCGCACCACGTCAAGGCTGGCATCGCGGTTGACCCCGACAAAGGCCGCATCCGGCGCGCCGGGCAGGGCGGCGACATCGGCAAAGCACGCCAGCCCGCCCAACGCCGCCCGGGTCGGATGCACCGGCCAGATCGCCCCCTCGAACCCGATCCTCTGGCACTGGCCAATGACGTTCTCGCACCAGCTGCCGCCACCGATCACCGCGATCGTCTGCGGTCGCAACAGCCGCTCCAATCCAGCGCTCACGCCGCAGGCCCCTTCTTCTGTTTGAAAATACCGCGGGGTCCGGGGCAGAGCCCCGGGGGCCGGCCACAAGGCACAGCGCCCGAAAACATTCTCATGCCCCCAAAGGCCGCAGCAGATCGCGGCTGATGATATGGCGCTGGATCTCGCTGGTGCCGTCCCAGATCCGCTCCACCCGTGCATCGCGCCAGAAGCGCTCGATCGGCAGGTCGTCCATCAGCCCCATGCCGCCGAACACCTGCAGACTGCGGTCGGTCACCCGCGCCAGCATCTCGGAGGCATAGAGCTTGGCCGAGGCGATCTCGCGGTTGGCGGGCAGCCCCTGGTCCAACCGCCAGGCGGCGGCGAGGGTCAGCCAGTCGGCGGCGTCGATCTCGGTGATCATGTCGGCGATCTGGAACCCCACGCCTTGGAACCGCCCGATCGGCTGGCCGAACTGCTTGCGGTCTGCGGCATAACCCAGCGCCAGGTCAAAACAGCGCCGCGCCCGCCCGACGCAAAAGGCCGCCACGGTGATCCGCGTGGCATAGAGCCAGGTGTTCATCACCTCGAAACCGCCATCGACCGCGCCCAGAACCTGGGCGTCGGGCAGGCGGCAGTTGTCGAAATCGAGGATGCAGTTGTTGTAGCCCCGGTGGCTGACGGAATGATAGCCGGGACGGACCTCGAAGCCCGGCGTGCCGCGGTCGACCAGGAAGGTGGTAATGCGTTTCTTGGGCCCGCGCGGCGTGTCGTCGACACCGGTGGCCACGAAGACGATAAAGAAATCGGCGTGATCGGCGCCGGAAATGAAGTGCTTGGAGCCGTTCAGCACCCAGTCGCCGCCGTCGCGCACCGCGGTGCAACTCATGCCGCGCACGTCGGATCCGGCGTCGGGCTCGGTCATCGCCAGGGCATCCATCCTCTCGCCGCGCACCGCCGGCAGCAGGTAGCGCTCGCGCTGCTCGCCCTCGCAGGCCATCAGGATGTTCTGCGGCCGGCCAAAGAAATGCGTCAGCGCCATCGAGCCGCGCCCGAGCTCGCGCTCGACCAGGGTAAAGTCCAGGTGGCCCAGCCCGGCGCCACCGACCTCTTCGGGGAAATTGCAGGCGTAGAACCCCAGATCGAGGCACTTGCGCTTGATCTCCTGCGCCAGCTCGGTCGGCACATGGCCGCTGCGGTCAACCTCGGCCTCGTGCGGATAGATTTCGGCCTCGACAAAGCTGCGCACGGTGGAGACGATCATCTCCTGTTCTTCGGTCAGTCCGAACTGCATGGTGCTCTCCCGGGGTTGCCTGTTCCAAGTGGTATCCGGCTTGACGGCCGGCAGGATGCGCTTCTAGACAAAAATCATGCGCAATTGGACAAATCCCCCGGGCGCCCCGCAAGAGGTGGCGGTGTTGCTCTTCCCGAGGTTCTCGAACCTCTGCCTGGCCAATGCGGTCGAGCCCATGCGCGCCGCCAACGAGCTCTTGGGCCGCGAGGCCTATCGCTGGAGCTTCGTGACGCTGGACGGCGCGCCGGTGGAATCCTCGTCGGGACTGCCGGTGCTGCCGCATTGTCCGCTCAGGGCGCATGGCGGCGGCGATCACCTGTTCGTGCTGGCGAGCTATGACGTGCGCAGCCATGCCACGCCCGCCGCCGCCAAGGCGCTCTCGGCTGCTGCCCGGCGCTTCGGCCATGTCTCGGGGATGGACACCGGCGCCTGGCTGCTGGCGCAGGCGGGGCTGCTGGACGGGGCCAGGGCCACGATCCACTGGGCCGAGATGACCGCCTTTTCCGAGAGGTTCGACACGCTGGAAACCGTCCCCGACCGGGTGGTGACCTGTGGCAACCGCACCACGTCCGGCGGCGCCATGGCGGCCTTTGACACCGTGCTGGAGATGATCCGCGCCGCCCATGGCGAGGCGCTGGGATTGGAGGTCTCGGCCTTCTTCCTGCACCGCTCGGCCGAAATCCCGGTCGAGAGCGGCTTTCGCCGCGGCGGCGCGCCACTGGTGGAACAGGCCATCACCCTGATGTCGGCCACGATCGAGGCGCCGCTGCCGATTGCCACGCTGGCGGCGCGGTTGCAGACCACCCAGCGCACGCTGTCGCGGGCCTTTCAGGCCGATCTCGGCGCGGCGCCCAAGGCGGTTTATGTCTGGCTGCGGCTGGCGGCGGCGCGACGCTATGCGGAACAGTCGGAATATTCGATCACCGAGATCGCCCTGCGCTGCGGCTATGCCAATGCAGCGGCGATGACCCGGGCCTTCGTGGCGCAATACGGCCGGCCGCCGCGCGCCTTTCGGCACTGAGCTGGGTCACGTCCGCATCAGCGTGCCGCGACAGAGCAGGTGCAGCCCCTCTGGCGCATAGGCCACCTCGACCTCGCCGCGGAACTCCTCGGCCAGCACCCGCTCGATCATCACCGTGCCGAAGCCGGTGCGGCTTGGCGGGCTCACCCTGGGCCCGCCGCGTTCGCGCCAGCCAAAGGCAAACCCGTCGTCGGCGCCAAGGCTCCAGTCGATCTCGATCACCCCGAAATCCGCCGAGAGCGCGCCGTATTTGCGGGCATTGGTCGACAGCTCGTGCAGCGCCATCGACAGCGCCTTGAATTGCCGCGGCACCAGCCGGACGTCCGGGCCCTTGACCATGACCTGCTGGCTGTCGCTGGCCTGCGCCTCCACCCGCGCGGTCAGTTCCCGGATCCCGGCGTCCTTCCAGTAGTTCTGGGTCAGGATGTCATGCGAGGCCGAGACGCTGTGCAGCCGCTCGACCAGCGTGTCGCGTTCCGCAGGCGCGCTGCGGATGGTCTGGCGCACCAGCCCGGTGACGACCGAAAAGACATTGCGGATACGGTGGTTCAGCTCGCTGATCAGCAGGTTGAGCCGGCGCTCGGCGCGCACCCGTTCGGTCACGTCCCGAACGATCAGCGAATAATCAGAGGTGGCCAGCGGCTCTTCGGGGTGGTCGATCTCGGCGACCGAGATATTGAAGACGCTCTCGCCGCGGGCGGCCTCGAAGCGGTGGCTCTGGCCGGTCCGGGCGATGGTCTGCAGCGCCTCGGCGAACCAGTCCTCCGCATCGGTCTCGAGCGGCAGCAGCGCACTGATCGGCCGGTCGGGCAGGGCGTCGGCACCCGGCCCGATGAGGTTGGCGGCGCAGCTGTTGTAGCGCTTGATCCTTCCCTCGGCGGTGCAGCGCAGCACGCCGACGCTGGCATTGCGCACGATGGCGGCCAGTTCCTCGGCCTCGGCCCGCGCCACCCGCAGCTGGTGCTCGAACTGCAGCCGCTCGGTGGCGTCGAAAAAGACGATGTCGATCCGGCTGTCATCGCCCGAACCGCGCAGCGCGGCGTTCATCAGCACCGGCAGGGGCTCGCTCTGCCCCTCGATCCGCAGCTTGCACGAGATCTCGCGGGCAAAGCCCTGCAGCTGGATCATCGGCGCGATCTGGGTCTGGTAGTAGAAGTGGCTGGCGTGGGTCAGCACGTCCTTGAACCGCACGCCCTCGGCCAGTGCGCCGGGGCGGCGGTGGGTCCAGCGTTCCAGGGTCGAATTGGCGTAATGCACCCGTTCTCGCCGGTCGATGACCAGAAACCCGCAGGGCGCATCATGCAGCAGGGTCGCGGCGCCGGGCTCGGGCCGCCCGGGGCCAGGGTCATTCGATCCGGTCAAGAAACCCCCGCAGTTCATCCGCCGTCGCGTCTGGCTCGGTCATGTGCGGGCAATGGCCGGTGGCCTCGATGATCTCGATTTTGGCCTGAACCATGCGTTCGGCCAGCCAATGGCCCACGGCCTCTGGCGCCAGAGCATCGTCGGAACATTGCAGCACCAGCGTCGGGTGGCTGACCTCGGCCATCTCCTTGCGGTGATCGGCGAGAAAGGTGACCCGGCCGAAGTGCTTGGCGATTTTCGGATCGGTGCGGCAGAAGCTCTGGGTCAGGTCGGCGGTGGCGTCGCCATCCTCGGGCTGGCCCGAGATGATCGGCGTCACATGGGCGGTCCAGCCAAGGTAATTGTCTTCCATCACGTCGATCAGCCCGGCGATGTCTTCGCGGCCGAAGCCGCCGACATAGCTGTCGTCATTCACGAAACAGGGTGAGGGCGCGACCAGCGCCAACGCCTGCACCCGCTCTGGCATGTTGAGCGCCGCGAGGCAGGCGATGGTGGCGCCCACCGAATGGCCCACCAGCACCGCGTCGGTGATGTCGAGCTCGGTCAGGATGTCGCCCAGATCCTCGGCATGGCCATCCAGCGTGGAATAGCGGTCGAAGTCATAGGCGCCGTAGTCGGAATTCCCCATGCCCACCAGGTCGTACAGCACAATCCGGTGCTGCGCGGCAAAGCGCGGCGCAACAAAGCGCCACATGTTCTGATCGCAGCCGTAGCCGTGCACGAACACGAGGGTCGGTGTGCCGGTGCCTTCGACCGTCACATGGCATCTGTCTGTCACGGACACGTCTGTATCCCTCCGTACCCTTTTGTAGAGCTACCACTATACCGAAAATCCGCCAATGTAAGAGTTGTTTGGCGTAAGACTGGGGGCCCTGTCCAGTCCGCCGGCCGTCGCAAAGCCACGTTGGTGTTTCGGGGCCGGGCTTTGGGCCGCAGAGACGCAGAATTGCCGGCAGGCTGATCGCTACCCCGGGCTGAGGCAAGGAATTGGAGTATCATCATACCTGCAATTGCGGGGCGGGCGCGGCATGAGCGCGCAATATCGAATCAATTCGATTCATCGCGCTCAGCGTTCGGTTGTAACCAGTGGGGCCGAAATCCAGTCATTGGAGACGAAACGCTGACAATCCTCGGCTTTGAAATTGCACGGCTTTCGTCGGGCGAGGGAAAATTCAGGCAGCTTTGTGCCGAGCCTGAGCACAGTTCCCCAGAGGCCGCTCGGAGGCGGGCTTAGGTTAACAGCAGGTTAATTTCCCTTAAAATATGGGGCTTTTTGTCGCCATGGTCCGCCGGACCCGCGATCCGCGCCGCCACAATTGGCGCTTGGGTGCGTGTTTCACCGCAGGATACGGTCCGTTTTCGGGACAAATTGTGCTTTGTTTGCGGCACGCCTCGCCATAATCTCAATGGTGCCCACTGGGGGGTAAACTGCTGGCCACGGGGGCGGCCGCCAAACAGTCACACGTCTGAGGACGGACCAGATCAGGTGCAGGGCGCAGCCAATGCAGCCCGGCACATCCTGCGGAGAACCGCCGGACCCATGATGCTGCCCGCCTGCTAGGACCGTGCGACATTTTCAAGAGCGGTACGTGAACCGGGCGTTTCAGTCTGCACGGTGACCGAGCGTTAAAAGGTGAAGGGGGCGAGATGCCTGAGACCAGACAGACACGTGGCGATATCCACCCGCCGGCCTGGCGGACAGACTTGGGCATCCTCGAAGCGATGATGCAGATCGAAACATATTGTAACAGCATTGACGAAGGGAGGCGTTCCTAACGTGCCCGTATCAGAGAACAACAACACCCCGCAAGCCACGCTGAACAGCGGCAATGACGGTGGGCCTTCCGATGGTCTCGACGGGATCGTCGAAGGGACCTCCGGCGATGACACGATCGATGCCGGCTATACCGGCGACCCCGAGGGCGATCGCGTCGATTTCAGCGACAACATCTTCTCCGACGATCCGGCGGATGCCGAGGACGACATCATCGAGGCCTACGAGGGGGACGATTCCATCCTCTCCGGCGACGGTGACGATCAGGTCGACGGCGGCGAAGGCAACGACACCGTGCGCACCGGCGACGGCAATGACAGCGTCGACGGTGGCGATGGCCATGACGAGATCCATACCGGCGGCTTCGACGAGCTGATCGACCCGTCGAGCTTTCCCAGCGTGCCGGTCGACCCCGACCCCGAGAACGACCGCGACCTGGTCATCGGCGGCGCGGGTGACGACACCATTACCACCGGCGATGACCGCGACACCATTTTCGGTGGCGAGGGCAATGATGACATCCGGGGCGGCATCGACAACGACTCGGTCGATGGCGGCGACGGCGACGACAGCATCACCGACATCCAAGGCGCCGACACCATCGACGGCGGCGCCGGCAATGACACGGTCATCGCCGGGTTCGACACGTTCTCCGACTACGAGGGGGACGATCCCAACCTGCCGTTCGAGGGCTACACCTCCGATCCCAACACCGATGACGGCCGTGACCTGGTCGACGGCGGCGCGGGCGATGACGTGATCTCGACCGGTGACGACGCCGACACCATCTTCGGTGGCACCGGCGCCGACACCATCGACGGCGGCATCGACGACGACTCCATCGATGGCGGCGAGGGAGACGACAGCATCGATGGTGGCCACGGCAGCGACACCATCACGGGCTACGACGGCGACGATTACATCGACGCCAGTGCGGCGACCAGCGGCATGCTGTACAGCAACGAGCCCGACGCCACCGACCCGGTGCCGGACAACGACCGCGACTTCGTCGATGGCGAGGCCGGCAATGACACCATCCTCGGCGGCGACGACGACGACACGCTCCATGGCGGCGAGGGCGACGACCTGCTCGACGGCGGCATCGACGACGACCTGCTCGAGGGCGGCGAAGGTGTCGACACCGTGCTGGGTGGCGACGGCCGCGACACCATCGTCGGCTCCAACGTCGGTGACAGCGTCGACGGCGGTGACGGCCCGGCGGGCGATGCGGCGGACGGTCTGCCCAACGACTACGACACGCTCGACCTGCGCGGCTCGGCGCCGGGGGGCGGCACGCTCTCGGTCACCTATACCTCGGCCGACCGCGAAGACGGCTTTGTCGAATACTTCGACGACACCGGCGCGCTGATGGGCACCTCGACCTTCGAGGACATCGAGAACGTCATCCCGTGCTTCACCCCCGGCACGACCATCGCCACACCCACCGGCGAGCGTCTGATCGAGGATCTGCGCGAGGGCGACCGGGTGATCACCCGCGACAACGGCCTGCAGGAAATCCGCTGGATCGGCACCACCGAACTGACCGGACACAAGCTGGCCCGTGCGCCGCATCTGCGTCCGATCCTGATCCAGGCCGGCAGCCTCGGGCCGAACCTGCCCGAGCAGGACATCCTCGTCAGCCCGCAGCACCGCATCCTGATGACCGGTGAGAAGGCGCAGCTCTACTTCGAAGAGCGCGAGGTCCTGGCCGCGGCCAAGCACCTGACCGATCTCGATGGCGTCGACGAAGTGGGCACCCTGGGTGTCACCTACATCCACTTCATGTTCGACCAGCACGAAGTGGTCCTGTCGAACGGTGTCTGGACCGAAAGCTTCCAGCCCGGCGATCAGACCATGGACAGCATGGGCGCCAAGCCCAAGGCGGAGATCTTCGAGCTCTTCCCAGAGCTTCAGACCGCCGAAGGACTGCAAGACTACACCGCGGCCCGCCGCTCGCTGAAAAAGCACGAAGCGAAGCTTCTGGTCCGGTAACACCCGAATATGCAGCGAACAGACGTCTCCCATCCGGGGGACGTCTGTCTATCAAGGCCAGGGGCGGTTCTGTCGCCTCTGGCCGACTTCATTTGGGGGCTTTAAATCTAAGACCCGCAGTCGCTCAGCTGCGCGACGCGCCAGCCTGACCGGCGCGCCACTCTGCCCAGGCCTCAGGCGTATCGAGGTCGAGCCGCGCGCGATTGCCGGGCAGGGCGACAAGCCGCGTCTGGTCGGCATGGGCCTGCAGAATGCTGCGGGCGCCGGTGTCACCGGTGAGATGAGCGAACTCGCCAAACAATGCGCTTCGGAACAGGATCGGATGCCCGGGCGTGCCGTCCTCGGTCGTGGCCTGCAGGATCAACGCCTCGGGCTGCGCCTCGGCCGCGGCGACCAATGCGCCGAGGTCGTCGCTCTGGATGTCGGGCATGTCCGGCGGCAGGATCAGCGCCGCCTCGGTGCCCTCTGGCAGCGCCGCGATCCCGGCCCGGAGAGAGGCCGACATGCCCTCTGAGGCATCCGCCACCGTCACGCGCCGCACCGGGGTTTCCGCCAGTACCAGCGCCCGAGGATGATCCGGGGAGGGCAGGGTGACGATCACCGAGAGCCCGGCGGTGAGCCCGCGCAGCGCCATGGCGCGCAGGCAGGGCTGGCCGCAGACTTTTTCGAGCAGTTTGTCACCGCCGCGCATCCGGCTCGAGAGACCGGCGGCGGGCAGGATCAGGGCGCAGTTCACGGGGGTCGACCTCATTTGCCGGTTTCGGCCAGACTAGTCTCGGGGGCCGCGGTGCGAAAGCCCGGGCGGCGGGTTTCGCATCCCGACAAATGTCGCATGTGATCCAAGCCCGGCCGGCGCGCGTATATTCGGGAAAAGGGGGACCTACGTGACAACACTTCTCTGGTTTCGCCGCGACCTGCGGCTCAGCGATCATTCGGCCCTGACGGCGGCCTGCGAGCAGGGCCCGGTGGTGCCGGTCTTCATCCGCGACGGCATGGTCGACGCGCTTGGCGCCGCGCCGAAGTGGCGGCTGGGCCTGTCGGTCGCGGCGCTGTCCGAGGCGCTGGAAAACCGCGGCAGCCGATTGATCCTGCGGTCCGGCATGCCCTCGGAAGTGCTGGCGGAGCTGGTCGAGGAGACCGGAGCCGAGCGCATTTTCATGTCGCGGTCCTTCCACCCCGAGACCGCCGAGCGGGACCTCATGTTGCAGGAGAGGTTTGCCGATCAAGACATTGAAGTAAAACTGTTTGACGGTCATGTGCTCTTCGAGCCGACCTCGGTCGAGACCAAGACCGGCGGACCTTACAAGGTGTTTTCGCCCTACTGGAAGGCGATCAAGAACCGCGAGGTTGAGGACGAACTTGACGCACCGGACAAGATACCTTCGCCAAAGTCCTGGCCTGACAGTGAAAAACCTTCGGACTTGAAGTTTGATGACAGGATGAACCGCGGCGCCGAGGTGGTGCGGCGGTTCACCGAACCGGGCGAGGCGGCAGCGCAGAAGCGATTGGCGCAGTTCATCGAGGAAGCCGTTGAAGACTATGACAAGATGCGCGACCGGCCGGCGGTGGATGGCACCTCGGGCATGTCGGAATACCTGACCTATGGCGAGATCAGCCCGCGGCAGTGCTGGCACGCCGGCGTGCAGGCGCGGGAGGCAGGCAAGGCCGGCGCCGAGGCCTTTCTGCGCGAACTGGGCTGGCGCGAGTTTGCCTATCACCTGATGGTGCACATGCCGCGGATCCTGACCGACAACTGGCGCGAGAAATGGGATGCCTTTCCCTGGAAAGACGACGAACGCGCCGCCGAGATAAAGGCGTGGAAACAAGGGCGTACCGGGATTCCCTTTGTCGATGCCGGGTTGCGCGAGATGTATGTGACCGGGCGGATGCACAACCGCGTGCGGATGATCGTCGCCTCCTACCTGACCAAGCACCTGATGACCGACTGGCGGGTCGGGCAACGCTGGTTCGAGGAGTGTCTGACCGATTGGGACCCGGCGTCAAACGCCATGGGCTGGCAATGGGTGGCGGGGTCGGGGCCTGATGCGTCGCCTTACTTTCGGGTGTTCAACCCCATGACACAGCGCGAGAAATTTGATCCCGACAAGGAGTACATCACCCGCTGGATCGCCGAGGGGCAGGACAACCCGCCCGATACCGCGCTGGCCTATTTCGAGGCAATCCCCAGACGCTGGAACATGTCGCCCGATGATCCATACCCCGAGCCGATCGTGGCGCTCGACGAGGGGCGGCAACGTGCGCTCGAGGCCTACGAGAACCGGAGCTTCTGAACCGGTTCTTGCCAGAACGTTAATATCGCGCCTAAACTCTTCATATAACAGGGAAGAAGTGAGCAATGCATCTCACGTCGACAGACCGGCAGCCCAATCTGCCGCGGTACTTTTCGCAGGTCTTTGCCGCGGCCAGCGCCATGCAGCACGGGCGTTTGGACTTTGTCCTGCCGGACGGCCGCCGCTTTCGCGCCGTGGGGGCGCAGCCAGGGCCGGTGGCCGAGCTGATCGTGCACAACACCGACATCTTTGCCAGGCTGATCCGCGAAGGCGATCTGGGCTTTTGCGACGCCTATCTCGATGGCTGGTGGGACACGCCGGACCTCATGGCCTTTCTCGATCTGGTGCATGCGGACAACGACGATCTCTACGACGGTTTTCCCGGCATGGGGCTGGTGCGCGCCTACGAGCGGCTGCGCTTCTGGCTCAACGGAAATTCACGGCGACAGGCCCGCAAGAACATCTCGTACCATTACGATTTGGGCAATGATTTCTATGGCTTGTGGCTCGACGATACGATGACCTATTCCTCGGCGTTGTTCGATACCGGGCAGGAAAGCCTCGAAGGCGCGCAGATCGCCAAATATGCCTCGCTGGTCGATCAGATGGGGGTGGCGCCGGGCGATCACGTGCTGGAAATCGGCTGCGGCTGGGGCGGGTTTGCCGAATATGCGGCGCGCGAACGCGGGCTCAAGGTGACCGGGCTGACCATCAGCAAGGCGCAGTTCGACTATGCCCAGGACCGCATCGCCAAGGCCGGGCTGACCGATCAGGTGGAGTTCAAGCTGCAGGATTACCGCGACGAGCGCGGGCAATACGACGGCATCGCCAGCATCGAGATGTTCGAGGCGGTGGGCGAGAAATACTGGCCGGTCTATTTCGACACGTTGCGCGACCGGCTGCGGCCCGGACGCACTGCGACGCTGCAGATCATCACCGTTCAGGACAAGCGCTGGGAGGTCTATCGCCGCGGCGTCGACTTCATCCAGAAATACATCTTTCCGGGCGGCATGCTTCCCTCGCGCAAGGCGCTGCTGGCCGAGATCGAGCAGGCGGGGCTGGGTGTGCTGCGCTCGGTCGAGTTCGGCGAAAGCTACAGCCAGACCCTGCGGCGCTGGCACGAGACCTTCAACGCGCGCTGGGACGAGGTGGCGCAGCTGGGCTTTGATGACCGCTTCCGGCGGATGTGGAACTTTTATCTGACCTCTTGCGCCGCGACCTTCCACAGCGGTAACTGCGACGTGACACAGATTACCGTTCGGAGGCCCGCCGCCTGATGCCCACGATCCCCAAGCTCGTTGCCGCGATTTCCCTGTCGGTCCTGGCCTATGTCGTCTCGAAGATGGTCATGGAGCTGATGCCCGAGTCGACGGACTTCGGGATTTTTCTGCCACTTAACATGGCGATCGGCTTTTTCACCGGCTGGCTCTACACCGGGCCGCTGGCGACGACGCGGCTGGCGGATGCGCTGAGCTTCGGGTTCACAGGCGCCGCGATCCTGGCCTTCGTGGCGCTCTTTGCGCAATCGGTCAACGAGATGACGCGGCTGTCGATGCGCCATCGCTATGGCGGGCCGATGGAGGCGATTGTCGATGTCTTTCAGATCGGTGTCGATTACGGCCAGAAGGCGTTCACGCTCGAGGTCCTGATGACCTTGGCGGTCGGTGGCTTCATCGCCGGCCTGCTCAGCTATCTCGCGTCGCGGCGCTGGAACTGAGCCTGTGGCCGATCTGTTTTTCTATGGCACCCTGTGCCATGTGCCGCTGCTCGAGCGGGTGCTGGGTCGCTCGGCCAAGGCGTTGGGGCTGATCGAGGCGGAACTGCCGGGGTGGGCGGTCTATTGGGCCAAGGGCGAATGCTTTCCGACAATCCGGGCCGAGGCGGGCGGGCGCGCCCTGGGTGTGCTGCTGCGCGATCTGGGCGAGGAAGATCTGGCGCGGCTCGACCACTACGAAGGCGGCTTCGGCTATGCGCTGGAACCGCTCGAGGTGGTGACGGCCGAGGGGCGGGCGCAAGCCTTTGTCTATCTGCCCGACGGCGACCGCTGGCCGCTGGGGGCGCCCTGGAAGCTTGAGGATTGGGTGGCACGCTACGGCGCGCTGACGCTGGCGGCGGCGGATGAGGTGATGGAGCGCTTCGGCATCTCCTCGGCGCAGGAGATCGACACGCTCTTTTCCTGGATCCGGGCGCGCGGCTGGTCGCAGTGTCTGGCGCAGGAGGCCGCACCGACGACCCTGCGCCGCACGCCGGCGCCCGACGATTACCGGATCGAGGGGATGCGGCCGGGCTACGACGGCTTCTTCCGCCTGCGCGCCTTTGACATCTCGCACCGCCGTTTCGACGGCCAGCAGAGCGCCACCCTGGGGCGCGAGGCCTTTCAGGCCTTCGACGCGGCGCTGGTGCTGCCCTATGACCCGGTGGCCGATCAGCTGATGCTGGTCGAGCAGTTCCGCTTTGGCCCGGTTTGGCGCAAGGACCCGGTGCCCTGGATGCTGGAGCCGATCGCGGGCCTCGTCGACGCCGGTGAAGACCCCGCAGATTGCGCCCGGCGCGAGGCGGTCGAGGAGGCCGGGCTGGAGTTGGGCGATCTGCGGCTGATGACCCGGGTCTATGCCTCGCCGGGCTATTCGACCGAGTTCTTTCACTGCTACCTCGGGCTCTGCGATCTGAGCCGGGAGAACGGCGGTCTGGCCGGTCTGGCGCATGAGAACGAGGATATCCGCAGCCACGTGATCTCCTTCGACCGGGCGATGGAGCTGGTCGACAGCGGCGAGGCCAATGCCGGGCCACTGGCGCTGATGCTGCTCTGGCTCGCACGCCATCGTGAGGAACTCCGCCGCGACGGTCTGCCAGCGCGCCCTTGAGTTCACGCCGCACGGCGCATACACAACGAGAAATCCTGAAGGAGAGCGGACATCATGCGCATTGCATCCGATCTGGCCGACGCCGTTGGCAACACCCCCCTGATCAAGCTGAGAAAAGCCAGCGAAGAGACCGGCTGCACCATCCTGGGCAAGGCCGAGTTCATGAACCCGGGCCAGTCGGTCAAGGATCGCGCGGCGCTTTATATCATCAAGGATGCGGTCGAGAAGGGCCTGCTGAAACCCGGCGGCACGATTGTCGAGGGCACGGCAGGCAACACCGGCATCGGCCTGGCGCTGGTGGGGGCCTCCATGGGCTTTCGCACCGTCATCGTGATCCCCGAGACGCAAAGCCAGGAAAAGAAGGACATGATCCGCCTGGCCGGGGCCGAGCTGGTGCAGGTGCCGGCGGCGCCCTATCGCAACCCCAACAACTACGTGCGCTATTCCGGCCGTCTGGCCGAGAAGATGGCACGCAACTCCAACGAGGGCGTGATCTGGGCCAACCAGTTCGACAACACCGCCAACCGGCAGGCGCATGTCGAGACCACCGGCCCAGAGATCTGGGAACAGACCGGCGGCAAGGTCGACGGCTTCATCTGCGCCGTGGGATCGGGTGGCACGCTGGCCGGCGTCGCCGAGGCGCTGCAGCCCAAGGGCGTCAAGATCGGCCTGGCCGATCCCGACGGCGCGACGCTGCACAATTACTACACCACCGGCGAGCACAAGGCCGAGGGCGGGTCGATCACCGAGGGCATCGGCCAGGGGCGGATCACCGCCAACCTCGAAGGCTTCAAGCCGGATTTCAGCTACAACATCCCGGACAGCGAAGCGCTGCCCATCGTCTTTGACCTGCTCAAGGAAGAGGGGCTCTGCCTTGGCGGGTCGTCCGGCATCAACGTCGCCGGTGCGATCCGTCTGGCCAGGGAAATGGGGCCGGGGCACACCATCGTCACCGTGCTCTGCGACTATGGCACGCGCTACCAGTCCAAGCTCTTCAACCCCGAGTTCCTGCGTGACAAGGGGCTGCCGACGCCGGATTGGCTGACCCGCGCGCCGGCCTCGATCCCCGGTGTCTTCGAGGACAACTGATGCGTTTTTCCACCGTGCTGCCGGCAGTTCTGCTGGCGCTAGTCGTCTCCCTCTTCCTGCCCGCAAATGCGCTCAGGGCGCAGGACCTGTCGGCCGGTGGCGTTGCCACCGACACCCAGGTTCTCGACCTGATCGTCGGCGGCGAGGCGCTGGACTATCAGTCCTGGACCGATCTGGCCGAACGCGCCGAGGCCGCGCTCGAGGCCGGACGAGCCTCTGACACCGCCTTCGAGGCGCTGCGGCGCGAGCTGGTGGAGTGGCGGGCGCAGTTCCTGGCGGCGCAAGGCACCAACCAGTCGCGCATCCGCACGCTGCAATCGCAGCTCGACGCCCTTGGCGAGCCTCCGGCAGAAGGCGAGACCGAGGCCGAGGAAGTCGCCAACCGCCGCGCCGAACTGGCCGAGCAGCTGGCCGAGCTGCGCGCCCCGGTGCGCGCCGCGGAAGAGGCCTACAACCGCGCCGACGGGCTGATCAGCGAGATCGACGCCCTGATCCGCGCCCGCCAGACCGATGCGCTGTTCCAGTTGGGTCCGATCCCGCTGATGCCGGAGAACTGGGCCATTGCCGCGCGCGAGATGGGCGAGGCCTGGAGCGCGACCGTGACCGAGGCCCGGACCTCGTGGAATTCCGAGATCAACCGCAGCAAGCTGCGCAACAACCTGCCGACGGTGCTGCTGCTCTTGCTGGTGGGCATCGTGCTGGTGCTGCGCGGCCGCGCCTGGGCGCGGGCCGGCGGCGCCTGGATGCGGCGCACCTCGGTGCGCGGCGGCACGGTCTTCAGTTTCCTTGTCTCCGTCGGACAGATCGTCATTCCGCTGATCGGCCTCTACGCGCTGACCGAGGCGGTCTTTGCCACCGGCTCTGCCGGGGTCCGGATGACCGCATTGCTCGACAATCTGCCGTCCTGGGGTCTGGTGATCCTCGGGCTGCGCTGGCTGGTCGACCGGCTGTTTTCGCAGCATGACGGCGACCGGATGCTGCCGATGGCGCGCGCACAGCGCCGCGAGGCCCGGACCTATGCCAGCACCCTGGCGATCCTGCTGGTGCTGCGCGACGCGCTGTACGAATTCGGCGCGGTCGAGAACTTTTCCGCCGCCACCATCTCGGTGCTGGAATTCCCGCTGCTGGTGGTCACCTCGCTGATCCTGTTCCGGCTTGGCCAGTTGATGGTCACCCATATCAAGTTCGACAGCGCCAATGCCGAACGCATGGTGCGGGCGCGGGTGGTGAGCTTTCTCGGCCGGATCGTCATCCTTGTCTCGATCGTGGGGCCGGTACTGGCCGCGACTGGGTATGGCGCCGCGGCGTCCTGGCTGATCTTTCCGACCATCAGCACCCTCGGGCTGCTGGGTCTGATCGTGGTGCTGCAGCGCTTTACCAACGATCTCTATCGCTACGTGATGCGCCAGTCCGAGGAAGAGGCCGACAGCCTGATCACCGTGCTGATCGGCTTCATGCTGGCCTTGGCGGCGCTGCCTTTCCTGGCGCTGATCTGGGGCGCACGGGTTGCCGATCTGACCGAGCTCTGGACCAAGGTGGGCGAAGGCTTTGCCATTGGTGACAGCCGCATTTCGCCGATGGATTTCCTTGTGCTGCTGCTGGTCTTTGTCGTCGGCTACATGGCGACGCGGCTGCTGCAGGGCGCGCTCAAGAACTCGATCCTGCCAAAGACCAAGATCGACACCGGCGGCCAGAACGCCATCATCTCGGGCATCGGCTATGTCGGGATCTTCATCGCCGCGCTGGTGGCGATCACCTCGGCCGGGCTCGACCTGTCGTCGCTGGCCATCGTTGCCGGTGCGCTGTCGGTGGGCATCGGTTTCGGCCTGCAGAACATCGTGTCGAACTTTGTCTCGGGCATCATCCTGCTGATCGAACGCCCCATCGCCGAGGGCGACTGGATCGAGGTCGGCGGCATTCACGGCACGGTCAAGCGGATCTCGGTGCGCTCCACCAAGCTCGAGACCTTCGACCGGTTTGACGTCATCATCCCCAATGCCGATTTCGTCTCGGGCCGGGTGGCGAACTATACCCGCGGCAATTCCGTGGGCCGGATCGTCGTGCCGGTGGGCGTGGCCTATGGCACCGATACCCGCAAGGTGCAGGACATCCTGCTCAAGATCGCGCGGCATCACGACCAGGTGCTGATGAACCCCGAGCCTTCGGCGGATTTCATCGGCTTCGGCGCGGATTCGCTGGATTTCCAGATCCGCGCGGTGCTGCGCGACATCGGACAGGGCATGGCGGTGCGCACCGAGATGCGCCACCAGATCGTCGAAGCCTTTGCCAAGGAAAACATCGAAGTGCCCTTTGCCCAGCGCGACATCTGGCTGCGCAACCCCGAGGCGCTGCGCCCGGCCGATCCCAAGGCCGATGGCGGCCCGCCGCCGGCCGATCCTGTCGAGGCTGCGCCGCCCTCGGGCGCGTCGCGTGAGCCGTCGCCGGGCGACGGCGAGGGCGGGGTGACCGGAGGAGACGCCGACAAATGACCGAGCTTCTGTTTCGCGCGGATCCCTATCGTCGCGAGGCCCCGGCCAGGGTGACGGGCCACACGCCCGAGGGCGGCATCATCCTCGACCGCACGGTGTTCTACCCCACCGGCGGTGGCCAGCCCGGCGACAGCGGCATGCTGGTCTGGGACGGTGTCGAGATGCCGATCGCCACCACGGTCAAGGGCGAGGGCGCAGCCGTGGTGCTGGTCCCGGCCGAGCCGCTGCCGCTGCCCGGCAAGGGCACCCACGTCATGCAATACCTCGACTGGGAGCGGCGGCATCGGCACATGCGCGTGCACACCGCGCTGCACCTGTTGTCAGTGGTGGTACCCCTGCCGGTGACCGGCGGGGCGATCACCTCTGACAAGGGGCGGCTCGATTTCGACATGCCCGAAGCGCCGGCCGACCGCGACATCATCGAAGAGGCGCTGCACTTGCTGGTCGAGCGCGACCTGCCGGTGACCGAGACCTGGGTCACCGACGAGGTGCTGGCCGCCACGCCCGAACTGGTCAAGACCATGTCGGTCAAGCCGCCGCGCGGCCAGGGCAAGGTGCGCCTTGTGCGGATCGGCAAGGGCGGCGACCAGGTCGATCTGCAGCCCTGTGGCGGGACCCATGTCGCCCGCACCGGCGAGATCGGTGCCATTCGTCTGGGCAAGATCGAGAAGAAGGGCCGGCAGAACCGCCGCCTGAACGTGATCCTCGACAGCTGAGATCGCGGCTCTTGCGGCGGCGGGGCAGATTTCCTTGGATACCGTTGCATTTGCTCTTGAAACCCGGTCGGGGTCGAGGCTAAACACCCGCGCACGGACAGTTGGCCGAGTGGTCGAAGGCGCACGCCTGGAAAGTGTGTAGGCGGGAGACCGTCTCGAGGGTTCGAATCCCTCACTGTCCGCCACCTCTCTTATTGCAGTGTTTAATTTGCCGGCCCCGGGCTGGTCAGAGCCTTTGCTGCGCCTGTATGTTCGCTCTAATGGAGCGAACCTGCGGAGTGACCGGCGCCTGCGCGGTTTTCACCACATAGGCCCGGCCTCCGCGCGGTTGTCCCTTCACAGCCGCGCCGCCGTCTGCGACACAGGGCGACCAATCACAACAACCTGCCGAGTTCGCCCATGCGCCGTACCGTCTTGCCCGTCCTCTTCATGCTTTCCCTGCTGGCCGGTTGCGCCGGTGGTGTCACCGGCAGCCGCGCGGTGGTCGACCGTGTGGGCGCGGATGATTTCCTCAAGCTCAGGGCGGGACCGGGGCTTGGCTATCGGGTGATCCTGGGCCTGCCTGACGGCACCGAGCTGTTGCGCGGCGATTGCACCACCGAGCTGGGCCAGGAATGGTGCCAGGTGTCGCTGGCGCGGGGGCCGGGGATCAGCGGCTATGTGGCGGCGGATTACCTGAAGACCCCCTGACCGGAAGGACGCCGGGCAGGGGCCGGGCTCAGGCGGCAGCGGGCAGGGCGGCCTGTTCGCGCCGCACGGAGCGCTTGAAGAACAGGTAGTAGAGCACCGGTGCCGCGATCAGCGTCAGCACCGAGGCAAAGGCCAGCCCGCCCATGATCGTCGCCGCCATCGACTGAAAGAAGGCGTCCGACAGGAGCGGCAGCATCCCTAGGATCGTGGTTGCCGCCGCCAGGAACACCGGCCGGAGGCGCGAGGTCGAAGCGGTCACGATGGCCTCTTCCAGCGGCATCGCCGGGTTGGCCTCGCGGATCAGGTCGATTTCCTCGACCAGAACGATGCCGTTCTTGATCAGCATGCCCGAGAGCGACAAGAGCCCCAGGAGCGCCGTGAAGGTGAACGGCAACCCGGTGCCCAACAGCGCCAGAGAGACGCCGTTGACCGACATCGGCACCAGCAGCCAGATGATGATCGGCTGGCGCAGCGCGTTGAACAACAGCACCGAGATCAGCACCATGATGATCAGGCTCAGAGGCAACTGCTTGCCGAGCGAGGCCTGGGCGTCGGTCGAGCTTTCGTATTCGCCGCCCCAAGCCATCTGATAGCCATCGGGCACCGGTATCGCCTCGATGGTCTCGCGCACCTCGGCCAGCACCTCGGCGGCGGTCTTGCCGCGCGGGATCTCGGCACCGACGGTGATGGTATTGGCGCGGTCGCGGCGGTGCAGCAGGGTGTCCTGCGGCTCGAAGCGGAAACCGTCGATCACCTGCGCCATCGGCACCAGGGTATTGCCACTATCGGAATAAATCACGTGGTCGAGCAACGAGAGATCGGCGTCAGGCGCCACCCGCAGCACGATGGGGATCTGCCGGTCGCCTTCGCGGAAGACGCCCGAGGTGGTGCCGACGGTGGCGAACTGCAGCGTCTCGGTGACCTGGCTGCGCGAGATGCCGGCCTCTTGCGCGCGGTCCTCGGCATAGACCGGGCGCAGCACCAGTTCCTTTTCGCGCCAGTCATGGCGCGGCGAGACGATGTTGTCTGACGCAGCCTGCATCCGCGCCATGGCCTCGTCTGCCAGATCGCGCAGCACCTCAGGGTCGCTGCCCGAGAACCGCACCTCGATCGGCGCGCCGCCGCCGGGGCCAAAGGCCAGCCGCTTGGCGCGGAACTCGCCCTGCGGCACCGTCTGCTGCGCAAAGTCCTCTAGAGCGTTCATCTCGGCGTCGATCACCTCGAGCGAGGAGACCCGCACGATCAGATGGCCGTAGCTGGGGTTCGGGTCTTCGCTGTCATAGGTCAGCATGAAGCGCGAGGCACCCATGCCCGAGAAGGAGGTCACCGCCACCACCTCGTCGCGCGCCACCAGCCAGTCTTCCAGCACCTGCAGATCGGCCGAGGTCTGGTGGATGGCCGCGCCCTGCGGCAGCTTGTAGTTGACGAAGTAAAGCGGCGTGTTGCTGTCGGGGAAGAACTGCTGCTTGATCTGACCGAAGAGCCCGTAGCAGACCACGGTCACCGCGATCAGCGCCACGATCACCAGCCAGCGCAGCCGCAGGCTGACCCTGAGCAGCCCGGCATAACCGCGAAACAGCCAGCCGTCATAGCCGTCGGCGCCGCCCTCGGCGCCCTGGCGAAAGAAGTAATGCCCCAGCAGCGGCGTCGCGGTGATCGCCAAGACCCAGGACAGCAGCAGCGAAATCGCGATCACGGCAAAGAGCGAGAACAGGAATTCGCCGGTGGCATCGGGGCTGAGACCGATGCCGGCAAAGGCCATGATGCCGATCACCGTGGCGCCCAGCAGCGGCACTTGCGTCTTGCTAGCGGCCTCGGTGGCGGCCTCGCGCGAGGTCTGGCCGCGCTGCATGTTGATCTGCATGCCCTCGGCCACCACGATGGCATTGTCGACCAGCATGCCCATGGCGATGATCAGTGCGCCCAGCGAAATCCGCTCCATCTCGATCGAGCCCAGCGCCATGAAAAAGAGGGTGCCGACCACCGTCAGCAGCAGCGTCACGCCGACCACGACGGCCGCCCGCCAGCCCATGAAGACCGCCAGCACCACGATCACGATGCTGACCGACATGGCGAGGTTGACGAGAAAGGCGTTCGAGGCCTCTTCGACCACCACGTGCTGCTGGTAGATCGGCGCGATGGTCACGCCGAGCGGGATCGCCGCCTTGAGTGTCTCGAGCCGGGCATCGACGGCCTTGCCGACCTCGACGATGTTCTCGGTCGAGAGGCCGGCCACGCCGAGGCTGAAGGCCTCGACGCCGTTATGGCGCAGGATCAGGTTGGGATTGGCCTCGCGGCCGCGCGAGACCTCGGCGAAATCGGCGAGGTTCACCACCTTGCCGCCGACCCCCACCGAGAGCGCGGCGATGGCCGAGACGGTGTCCGATCCCTCGGGCCGCTGCACCAGCGTGCGGCCGCCTTCGTTCTGGATCGAGCCGCCATCGACGATCTCGTCGGCGGTGGCGATCGCGCCCTGCATGATGCCGGGAGAGATGCCAAGCGAGGTGGACAGCGCGAGGTTCGGCTCGACATAGATCCGCTCGTTCGGCTGGCCCGAGATCACCGCGTCGGCAACCCCGTCGACCGCCAGCACCTCGCGCCGGAGGAAATCGGCCAGGTCGTTGATTTCACGATCGGAAAACCCCGGTGCCGTGACCGCGTAATAGAGCCCGTAGACATCGCCGAAACTGTCGTTGATGAAAGGTTCGGTGGCGCCGGAGGGCAGGGCGGCCTCGCCCACGCGGTTGCGCAGCTTGGTCCAGATGCCGGGCAGTTCGGTGCCGTCGAAGGTGTCCTGCATCTCGACGGTGATCCAGGACAGGCCGGGCTGGTTCATCGTCTCGATGCGCTTGACCTCGCCCATCTTCTGAATGGCCGACTCGATGGGTTCGGAGACCTCGGCGGCCACTTCCTCGGCACTTGCGCCGGGGTATTGTGTGACGACGACGGCGACCTTGATGGTGAAGGCCGGGTCTTCCAGCCGGCCGAGCGAGGAAAAGCCCCAGATGCCGCCCAGCAGGCAGGTCAGGATGACGATCCAGGTGTAGATCGGGCGGTTGATCGAAAAGCGTGCAATGTCCATCACCGGGGCCTTCACTTGCCGAAGCCGGTAAAGCGGCGGACCTGGTCGCCGTCGCTCAGGAGCGGCGCGCCGACGGCGACATATTCCGCACCGGGCGCAAGGCCCTCGGTCACCTCGACGGTGCCGTGCTCGGTGGCGGCGATGGTCACGGGGGTGCGGGTGACGGTGCCTTCGCCGGCGCCTGTGGGGGCAAAGACCATCAGGTAGTTCGCGCCGTCATTGCCGGTGACAATGGCCGAGCCGGGCACGACGATGCGACCCTCGCCGGTTTTCAACGTGGCGGTGACCTTGGCGGACGAGCCGGGCAGCACGGTCAGATCCTCGGGCGGCGCCATGCCGAGGGTGATGGAATAGGTCTGGCCCACCGCCGCGGTCTCGGCGTTGAATTCGCGCAGTTCCACCGGATAGGCGCGGGGGCTGGCAGGAAATTCTGCGGTGATCTCCAGATCGGGGTTCTGGCCGGCCTGCTGGAACAGGGTTTCCGGCACGTCGATCTCGATCCGCAGTTCCGACATGTCGTGCAAGCGCACCACCGGGGTGCCGGCGTTGATGGTCGAGAACTTGGGCACCAGCCGCGCCGCCACCAGCGCATCAAAGGGCGCATGCAACGTCGCCTGTTCCAGCGCCCGCTCGGCATTGCGCAGCGCCACGCCGGTCAGTTCGACATCGGTTTCCGCGTCCTGCACCGTGGTCTGGCTGACAGAGCTGCCTTGAAGCTGGCGGTAGCGGTCCAGCGTGCGCTCGGCCTGTTGCGCGCGGGCGCGGGCATCTTCAAGCGACAGCAGGAACGGCTCCTGGTCAAGCCGGGCGACAAGACCGCCAGCGGGCACCACGGCGCCTTCTTCCAGCGGGAAGGTGATGACCTGGCCAGAAACCTGAAAGGCGAGGTCGACGGTTTCTCGCGCCACAACATGGCCAAAGAACACCCGGCTGAGGCCCTCGGCCGAGGAGGTCGCGGTCTCGAGCTTGACGAAAGGCGCCTCGGCGCTGGCCAGTTGCGGCAACAGCCCCAGGGCGGAAAGAACCAAAGCAAGCATGCCCATCTGAAGCGGTTTCACCTGTGACAACTCCTTGACCTGATCTTCGCCGGATAAATGATGCTGCACTGCAAAACACAGCACGGGGGGCAGACCTATGGGTAGAGCTTCGCCATGTCTTGACATTCGAGGACAAAAAATTGTCATTTGAGGACATGTCCCACGTGATCCGCGCCGCCGCGCTCAAAGGCTATTCCGAGGTGATGCGCGACTGCGGGATCGCGCCGGCTGGTTTGTTGCGCAGCCACGGGCTTCGCGCCGCGGATTTGACGGATGAGGATGCGCTCTTGCCGATGGCCGCGGTCTGCGCACTGCTCGAGGCTTCGGCGCAGGCGGCGGGCTGCCCTGACCTGGGCCTGCGCATCGCACGGCATCAGGATCTGGGCGTGCTGGGCATCCTCGGCCTTGCCCTCCAGACCGCCGCGAGCCCGGCCGAGGGTTCCAAGATCATCTCGCGTTTCATCTTTCTGCAGGGCACGGCATTGCGGATGCGGGCCGAGGTTCCGGGCCCGCTGGTGCCCGACACCGTGGCCCTGACGCTCGAGATCGACGGCATCCCGGCGGCGCACCAGCGTCAGATAATCGAGCTGATTCTCGGCATGGGCTACCAGATCGGCCGGATGCGTGACCCCTGGGTCAACCGCGTGCGCGCGGTCTCGCTGCCACATGCGATCGGCGAAGAGGGCGCGCGGCATGCGCGGTTCTTTGGCGTGCCGGTGCACGAGAACCAGCCGTTGGCGGCGCTGCACCTCGACGCTGGCGGCTGGCACCGGCCCGATCCCAACAGCTACCCGCGATTCCAGCAGCTGATGGAAGAGCATCTCGAACGGAATTTCCCGGCCCCGGCGCAGCGTGTCACCGACCGGGTGCGCGCCGCGTTGCGCCCCTTGATCGGCACGCCGCAGGCCAATCGCAGCGACATTGCCCGCATCCTCGCCATCGAGCCGCGCACGCTGCACCGGCAGCTCAGGGCCGAGGGCACCACCTTTCAGGAGATCAAGGACAGCGCTCGTCGCGATCTGGCCTTGAAGCACCTGACCGAAACCGACGTGACCCTTGGCCAACTGGCGGCGATGCTGGGCTTTCCCGAGCAATCGGCGCTGTCGCGGGCCTGCCGCAAATGGTTCGGCGCCCCTCCGGCGGCGCTGCGACGGGCCGCGCAGGCAGGGGCGGCAACGCTCGCGGATACTGCATCGCGGCGTTAGCGCTATAGCAATTAATCGAGCGGTCAGGGCGGCTTAGCCTGCCAGCCCCTCGTTACGTCAAGCCAAGTCGGCTCTTGTCATTCCCGCGCTTGTGTCAAAGACTGGCGCCATGTCGGAAACGGCAAACACACACATGTCGAAAACGACAGACACACAACAGACAGGGAAATCCAATGAAGACGACATTCGCTTTGTCAGTGATCGGTGCGCTCTTGGCCACCACCGCCTCGCTGAGTGCCGAGACCCTTCGCTGGGCGCGCGCCGGTGATGCGCTGACGCTCGACCCGCATGCCCAGAACGAGGGTCCGACCCATACCATCCGCCACCAGATGTACGAGCCGCTGATCATCCGCGACGTCACCGGTGAATTCGAGCCGGCGCTGGCCACCGACTGGGCGCCCAAGGAAGGTGACCCGAACGTCTGGGTCTTCAACCTGCGTCAGGGCGTGAAATTCCACGACGGGGCCGATTTCACCGCCGAGGACGTGGTGTTTTCCTTCGAGCGCGCCAAGCAGCCGAACTCGGACATGAAAGAGCTGATCGGCTCGATCACCGAGGTCCGCGCGGTCGACGATTACACCATCGAGATGGTCACCGACGGTCCGAACCCGATCCTGCCGTCGAACCTCACCAACCTCTTCATCCTCGACAAGGGCTGGGCCGAGGCCAATGACACGGTCAACGTGCAGGACTTCGAGGGTGGCGAGATCACCTATGCCACCACCAATGCCAACGGCACCGGCCCCTACAAGCTGCAGAGCCGCGAGCCCGACGTGAAGACCGTCATGACCATCAACGAGGATTACTGGGGTCGTGACCAGTTCCCGATGGAAGTGACCGAGATCGTCTATACGCCGATCCAGAACGCCTCGACCCGGGTTGCGGCGATGCTGTCTGGCGAGGTCGATTTCCTTCAGGACATGCCGGTGCAGGATCTGGAGCGCGTCAACAATGCCGAGGGCCTGACCGTCAAGCAGGCGCCGCAGAACCGGGTGATCTTCTTCGGCATGAACATGGGTGCCGATGACATCGAGGCTGACAACGTCGACGGCAAGAACCCGCTGGCAGACGTGCGCGTGCGCAAGGCGATGTCGATGGCGATCAACCGCGATGCCATCAAGCAGGTGGTGATGCGCGGCCAGTCGGTGCCGGCCGGCATGATCGCACCGCCGTTCGTCAACGGCTGGACCGAGGAGATGGACGCCGAGAGCTCGACCGACATCGAAGGCGCCAAGGCGCTGCTGGAAGAGGCCGGCTATGCTGACGGCTTCTCGATCCGTCTCGACTGCCCGAACGACCGCTACATCAACGATGAAGCGATCTGTCAGGCCGCTGTCGGCATGCTGGGGCAGATCGGCATCACCGTGAACCTCGACGCCAAGCCCAAGGCGCAACACTTCCCGCTGATCACCGACAGCAAGACCGACTTCTACATGCTGGGCTGGGGCGTTCCGACCTACGATTCCGAGTATATCTTCAACTTCCTCGTGCATACGCGTGAAGATGACATCGGGACCTGGAACGGCACCGGTTTCTCCGATCCGGAGCTTGATGCCAAGATCAAGTCGCTGGCGTCGAACACCGATCTGGAAGCCCGCAACAAGGACATCGCCGACATCTGGCGGGTGGTTCAGGACGAGCAGCTCTACATCCCGATCCACCACCAGGTGCTGAACTGGGGCATGTCCGAGAAGGTCGGCATCGAGGTCGACCCGGAAGACCAGCCGAAGGTGAAGTACTTCACGATGGACTGAGGGTACGTCGCCGAGTGATTGGAGGGCGGTCCAGACGGGCCGCCCTTTTTCGTTGGGGGCGGTCGAGCCTTGCCCCAAGCGCGTTAACAGCGTCGACTCGCCCCACGGGGCGGCGAAGTACAGCTTTTGCCTAGGTTCGGCATTGGTAGGTGAGGGAGGAATTTCACCAGCGCCTCAAAACCTCGGAGCCTTGCTCAAAGCGCGTAAACAGCGCCGGAGGCGCCGCGCATCGCCGACCCGTCCCATGGGGCGGCGATTTGGCAGCCACCAGCGCCTCGTCCAGAAGTCTTGCGGCAGTGGCCGGGATAAAGTGCTCGGAACCTCGGTCGGATCGCCACCCTACGGGTCTGCGATGCGCGGCTTGTGCCCGGGGTTGGCGTTGTTTTGGTGAGGGAGAAATTTCCCAGTGCCTCAAAACCTCGGAGCCTTGCCCAAAACGCGTTAACAGCGCCGCAGGCGCCGCGCATCGCCGACCCGTCCCATGGGGCGGCGATTTGGCAGCCACCAGTGCATCGCTCGGAAGTCTTGCGGCAGTGGCCGGGATAAAGTGCAATGAACGCTGGTAGCATCGCCACCCCACGGGTCGGCGACGCGCGGCTTTGGCTCGAATGACCAGCCTCCCCCAAACCCTTCCCGATGGACGCGCCGCGCGCATGTGCTACCCTGAGCAAAACAATCCGGGGAGTTACCGCAATGCGACACATGATTTACGCCACCGCCGCGACGCTCGGGGTGGCGCTTGCCATTCCCGCGGCGGCGGCAGAGCTCAAATGGGCGGTTACCACCGATCCGCAGACGATGGACCCGCATGCGGTGAACTCGACGCCGGTTCTGGGCTTTCTCAACAACGTCTACGAAGGCCTCGTGCGGCGCGGCAAGGACATGTCGGTCGAGCCGGCGCTGGCCACCAGCTGGGAGCCGATCGGCGAGGGCGAGGGCTGGCGCTTTACCCTGCGCGAAGGCGTGACCTTCCACGATGGCAGCAGCTTCGACGCCGAGGACGTGCTGTTCTCCTACGAACGCGCCGCCAGCGAGGAGGCCGACACCCGCAGCTGGTTCTCGCCGATCTCGGAGGTCAAGGTGGTCGATGCCACCACCATCGACTTCATGACCACCGCGCCCAATCCGCTGTTTCCCTCGTCGATCGCCAACTGGATGATCATGGACAGCGGCTGGGCCGAGGCCAATGACGCCACGCGCCCCGACAAGGAGAACGGCAACCACGCCACGCTGAACGCCAACGGTACCGGCGCCTTCATGATCACCGCGCGCGAGCCGGGCCTGCGCACGGTACTTGAACCCTTCGAGGGCTGGTGGGGCGAGGCCGAGCACAATCTCACCCGCGCCGAGCTGACCCCGATCCAGAACCCGGCGACGGCGCTGGCGGCGCTGCTGTCAGGCGACGTCGATTTCATCAACCCGGTACCGATCCAGGACGTGGCGCGGCTGGCCGAGAACCCCGAGGTCAAGGTCGTCCAGGGCATTGAGGCGCGGGTCATCATGCTGGGTTTCCCGCATGAGGCCGAGACGCTGAAATACTCGACCGAGACCACGGACGCCAATCCCTTTGCCGATGTCCGTGTCCGCCAGGCGGTGGCGCATGCGATCAACGTGCCGGCGATCCTGCAGACCATCATGCGCGGCAATGCCGAGCCGGTGAACCAGTTGGTGAGCTCGGCAATGAACGGCTATTCCGAGGCTTTGGCGGCGGCGCCGGCATATGATGCGGAGAAGGCCAAGGCGCTGCTCGCCGAAGCTGGCTATCCCGAGGGGTTCTCCTTTGGTCTGAAATGTCCCAACGACCGCTATCTCAACGACGAATCCGTCTGTCAGGCGGTCACCGGGATGCTGGCGCAGGTCGGCCTGAAGGCCTCGCTCGATGCGATGCCGGTGAACAACTACTGGCCCGAACTGCGCGCCGACAATTACGACATGTACCTCTTGGGTTGGTCGCCGGGCACCTTCGATGCCGAGCACCCGATCCGTTTCCTCGTTGCCACGCCGGATGACGAGAAGAAGTTGGGGAGCTGGAATTTCGGGGGCTATTCCAACGAGAGGATCGACGAGTTGCTGCCGATGATCCAGTCGGAGATCGACGAGACCAAGCGGCAGGCCATGCTGGACGAGGTGGCGCAGATCATGACGGAGGAACAGGCCTATGTGCCGCTCTACGTGCAACCTCTGGTCTGGGGGACGCGGGCGAATGTCGAGCTGACACAGCGCCCGGACGACTTCTTCATCCTGCGCTGGGTGACGGTGAACTGAGCTTTTGCCGTTCGTTCGACGCACCATGGGCCCGGAATCAAGGCCGCAGCCGCCGGGCCAGCGGCTGCCCGCCCCGTCGCACCGGAGGTGCGCCGTCCGTCAAGGCACGCCTCTGGCGTGACGGGCTGCCGCTTTAGCTGACGTAGGCGCGCCGATCATTCCTTGTCCGGATCTGGCTGGGATAAAGCACTGCGGAACTTGAGGGCGTGGCGGCACCCCGCGGGCAGCCACGGTCCCGGCTTGGACATGAGCGATGCAAGTGTTGCTCATGGCCAATTTACCAAACGGTGATCGTCTCACAGGCCCGGAACAAGGCCGCAGGCCGCCGGGCCAGCGGCTGCCCGCCCCATCGGGCTGCCGCTTTGTCGACGTCGGCGCGCCGATCATTCCTTGTCCGGATCTGACCGGGATAAAGCGCTGCCGAACGCAGGTTGCAGCGGCACCCCGCGGGCAGCCGCTGGCCCGGCCTGGACTTGAGCGATGCAAGTGTCGCTCATGGCAATTGCCCAAACGATGATCTTCGCACGGGCCCGGAACAAGGCCGCAAGCCGTCGCCCCATCGGGCTGCCGCTTCGGCTGACGTCAGCGCGCCGATCATTCCTTGTCCGGATCTGACCGGGATAAAGCGCTTCCGAACACGAGCTGCAGCGGCATCCCGCGGGCAGCCGCAGGCCCGGCTTTAGCCAAGGGGCAGGGGGCTGATGTGAGCCGAACTTCAGCTTTGCCCCCCGAACCGCCGGAACATCGCGTCACCTGAGGGGCGTCCGCGCGTAAACCGGGCGGATTTGCCCTTGACGCATACCGGCCTGCAAGTTCTTTTGACGGCCATGCTTGCATTCATCATCCGCCGTATCGGCCAATCCCTTCTTGTCCTGTTGATCGTCGGGCTTGTCGCCTTTTCGATGTTCAACTTCGTGGGCGATCCGATCGACAACATGCTGGGCCAGGAGCGCACCGCCGAGGATATCGCGCGGCTGCGCGAACAGCTCGGGCTCGACCGGTCGTTCTTCGTCCAGTACTTCAAGTTCCTGCAGGAGGCCATCCAGGGCAACTTCGGCGTCAGCTACAGGCAGGGCCGCCCGGTGACGCAGATCCTGTTGGAACGCGCCCCGGCGACGCTGGAGCTGGCCGCGGTCTCGGGCATCCTTGCCATCCTCTTCGGCATCGCGCTCGGCGTCTTCACCGCGATCCGCCGCGACGGCTGGCTGGCCCATGCCATCATGTCGGCCTCGCTGATCGGCGTCTCGCTGCCGACCTTCCTGATCGGCATCCTGCTGATCTACGTCTTCTCGGTCGAGTTGGGCTGGCTGCCCAGCTTCGGACGCGGCGAGGTGGTGGATCTCGGCGGCTGGAAGACCGGCTTTCTGACCGAAAGCGGGCTCAAGGCGCTGATCCTGCCGTCGATCACCCTAGGGCTCTACCAGATGACGCTGATCATGCGGCTGGTGCGCTCCGAGATGCTCGAGGTGCTGCGCCAGGATTACATCCGCTTTGCCCGCGCCCGCGGGCTCAAGGACCGGGCGGTGAACTTCCGCCACGCGCTCAAGAACACCATGGTGCCGGTGATCACCGTGATCGGCCTGCAGCTGGGCGCGATCATCGCCTTTGCCATCATCACCGAGACGGTGTTCCAGTGGCCCGGCGTCGGATTGCTGTTCATCAACGCGGTGCAGTTCGTCGACATCCCGGTGATGGCGGCCTACCTCATGCTGATCTCGGTAATGTTCGTGGGCATCAACCTGCTGGTGGATATCCTTTACTTCTTCATCGATCCGCGCCTGCGCGCGGACCGCTCCGGAGGCCACTGATGACCGATACTCCCGTCGCGCCGCCGCCGAAATCGCGGCTGCGCCTGGCATTGGAAAGCGATGTCTTCTACACCTTCCGCCGCTCGCCCGTGGCGGTGATCTCGGCGCTGGTGGTGCTGGTGCTGGTGCTCTCGGCGGTCTTTGCGCCCTGGGTCGCCACCACCAACCCGTTCGATCCGTCCTCGCTCAACCTGATGAACGGCTTCACGCCGCCGCTGGAACCCAATGCCTTTACCGGTGACGAATTTCTGCTGGGCACCGACGACCAGGGCCGCGACGTGTTTTCGACCATCCTCTACGGCATGCGGATCTCGCTTTTCGTGGGCGTGGCCGCCGTGGCATTCGCCATGGTGCTGGGCATCACGCTGGGGCTGATCTCGGGCTATGTCGGCGGCTGGGTCGAGACCATCATCATGCGCGTCGCCGACGTGCAGCTGACCTTTCCCTCGATCCTCGTCGCCATGCTGATCTTCGGTATCGCCAAGGGGGTGACCCCGGTGGAATACCGCGACCAGATGGCGATCTGGGTGCTGATCCTTGCCATCGGCCTGTCCGACTGGGTGCAGTTCGCCCGCGTGGTGCGCGGCGCGACCCTGGTCGAGAAGAACAAGGAATACGTCCAGGCGGCGCGGCTGATCGGTCGCAAACCGGGCGCGATCATGCTGCGCCACATCCTGCCCAACGTGCTGTCTCCGGTGCTGGTGATTGCCACGATCTCGCTGGCGCTGGCGATCATTGCCGAGGCGACGCTGTCCTTCCTCGGTGTCGGCGCGCCGCCGACCCAGCCGTCGCTGGGCACGCTCATTCGCATCGGCCAGGGCTTCCTGTTCTCGGGCGAGTGGTGGATCCTGTTCTTCCCCGCCGTCACGCTGCTGGCGCTGGCCCTTTCCGTCAACCTGCTGGGCGACTGGCTGCGTGACGCCCTGAACCCGAGGCTGCGCTGATGGCTGACCCCGTGCTTTCCATTCGCGACCTCTCGGTCGAAATTCCCACCCGCCATGGCATCGTCAGGCCCGTCGACGGCGTGAGCTATGACATCTCCGCTGGCGAGATCCTCGGCGTCGTCGGTGAATCCGGCGCCGGCAAATCCATGGCCGGCAATGCGGTCATCGGGCTTCTGACGCCGCCGGCACATATCGCGCGCGGCGAGATCTGGCTCAATGGCAAGCGGATCGACCAGCTGCGCGGCGAGGCGATGCGGAGACTGCGCGGCAAGGAGATCGGCATGGTCTTCCAGGACCCGCTGACCTCGCTCAACCCGCTGTTGCAGATCGGCGATCAGCTGGTCGAGACCATGCAGACCCACCTCAAGATCGGCGAGGCCGAGGCACGCAGACGTGCCGTGGCGGCGCTGGAAGAAGTGGGCATTCCCGGCGCTGCGGCGCGGGTGAACTCCTATCCGCATGAATTTTCGGGCGGCATGCGGCAGCGGGTGGTGATTGCGCTCGCGCTCTGTGCCGAACCCTCGCTCATCATCGCCGACGAGCCGACCACGGCGCTCGACGTCTCGGTGCAGGCGCAGATCATCGCGCTTCTGAAGCGGCTCTGCCGCGAGCGCGGCACAGCGGTGATGCTGATCACCCATGACATGGGGGTGATCGCCGAGGCCACCGACCGGGTGGCGGTGATGTATGCCGGCCGTCTGGCCGAGCTGGGTCCGGTGCGCGACGTGCTGACCCGGCCGCAGCATCCCTATACCCACGGGCTGATGGCCTCGACGCCGCTGGCCTCGGCCGGCAAGGCGAGGCTGCACCAGATCCCCGGCGCCATGCCGCGGCTTGATGCAGTGCCCGACGGTTGCGCCTTCAACCCGCGCTGTCCGCGCGCCACCGAGGTCTGTCGCACGCCGCCACCGCCCAAGGTCAAGGATGGCATGGCCGCCTGCTGGCACCCCCTCGTCGAAGAAAAGGTCGTTTGAATGGCTCTGGTCAAAGTCGAAAATCTGAGCCGCGTGTTCGACGTCTCGAAGCCCTGGCTGAACCGGGTGCTGGAGCGGCGCAAGAAGGAATATCTGACCGCCGTCTCCGAGGTGGATTTCGAGGTGCCGGAACGCTCGACCTATGCGCTGGTGGGCGAGAGCGGGTCGGGCAAGTCGACCATCGGCAAGATGCTGGTGGGGCTGTTGCGGCCGTCAGACGGCAAGGTCGAGATCGAGGGGATCGATCTGGCGAACGAGACCGACGCCGACAAGATCGACGCGGTGCGCGCCGATATCCAGATGATCTTTCAGGACCCCTACGCCTCGCTCAACCCGCGCTGGCGGGTCAAGGACATCATCGTCGAGCCGGTCGCCTCGCGCGGGGGCAAGACCGAGGGCATGGCCGAGAAGCTGCTCGAGCAGGTCGGGCTGTCGGTCAAGGATGCCGGCAAGTTCCCGCATGAGTTCTCCGGCGGTCAACGTCAGCGGATCTGCATCGCGCGGGCGCTGGCCTCGGAGCCGCGGCTGATTGTCTGCGACGAGCCGACCTCGGCGCTGGATGTTTCGGTGCAGGCGCAGGTGCTGAACCTGATGAGCGACCTGAAGGACGATTTCGGGCTGACCTATGTGTTCATCAGCCACGATCTGACGGTGGTGCGGCACATGGCCGACGTGATCGGCGTGCTCTATCTCGGCCGGCTGGTGGAAGAGGCAGCCCCCGAGCAGCTGTTCCAGGACCCCAAGCATCCCTATACGCAGATGCTGCTTGAAGCGGCGCCCAAGATGGATGGCTTCGGCCGCGAGATCCAGCCGCCAGAGGGCGAGATCCCCGACCCGATCAACCCGCCACCCGGCTGCGCCTTCCACCCGCGCTGCCCGCTGGCGCAGGAGGTCTGCAAGCGCGACCGGCCGGAGATGCGGCGGATCGGCGGAACGCGGGTGGCGTGCCACTTTGCGGAGTAGGGCTGTTGGGCTTCGTCTGCCTTCCTTGAACGCTTAGGCGGAACCTACGGGCAACGCCCAGGCGCGGAATCAAGGCCGCAGGCCGCCGCGCATCGCCGGCGCGCCCCCACGCGCTGGCGATTTGGTAGTTGTATGCGCGTCGCTCCGAGGTTCTCCGGATTTGGCTGAGATAAAGCGCGGCTGAACCGAGGCCGGATCGCCACCGCGCGCGCCGGCAATGCGCGGCTTGGGCCTTCACGCCGTCGTTAAACCGTAATCAGCACCAGAAGAACCTCCGAGCCGTGCCAATGCGCGTTAACAGCGGCCGCAGGCCGCCGCGCATCGCCGGCGCGCCCCATCGCGCTGGCGATTTGGTAGTCGTATGCGCGTCGCTCCAAGGTTCTCCGGATTTGGCGGGGATAAAGCGCTGCTGAACTAATGCCGGATCGCCACCGCGCGCGCCGGCAATGCGCGGCTCGGTGCCTCAGGCCCGCTTGGCACCGTAGTACAGCATCGACACATGGCTCGCCTCTGCGAAGAACAGCCAGCGTTCGACCACCAGGCCACCGGCTGCCGCCAGCACCACGATCGGCATCAGCACCGGACCCAGACCGCCGGTCAGCGCCTGAAACGCCAGCATCACCCCGGGCACCGCGAAGCCCCAGACCAGCACCGAACGGCGCAGGGTCTCGGCGTGCTTGCGCGCCACGTCATAACCCATCTCGCGCATCACGTAGTTCGGTCGGCTGTGCGGCGGTTCGAGCTGGCGCTTCACGCCTTCGAGCCCCAGGGCCATCTCGGCGGTATAAGCCCCTTGATCGGCATCGATCCGACGCCAGTAGAGCACCTTGAGCGCGCCGGCGACGACCAGCGCGACCAGCGCCAGCAGGCTCACCCAGTGCACCTCCCGGCCGGAAAACGCATGGAGCAGCGCCAGCAGCACCGCGCCGGAGGCCGCGGCATTGGCGAGATAGATCCAGGGCACCATGGGCTGGTGCCATTCGCGGATCGTGCGCAGCGAGCCGTAGATCATGCCGGTGCACCAGACGGTCGCCACGGCGCCAACAGCGCTCAGCACCGCCAGCGGCAGCGACAGCCAGCCGGTCACGCCGAAAAGCGCCAGCAGCAACAGCAGACCGGCGGGCACATAGGTGGCCACCGCCACCACGCCTTCGCGCGAGAGCCAGGACGAGCGCCATTGCGACAGCGCGCGCCACGCCCGCTCGGGCCGGCCAAGGTGGAAGGTCGAGCTCAGAAGCCCCAGGGTGATCAGGCCCAAGGCGATGAAGAGCCCGGCAAAAAAGCTCCAGCCGGTGACCGGCTGCGCGCCCAGCACATGCGCAAGGCTGAGCCAGAACAGCAGGCCGTAACCCGCGCCGGAGGAGGTGGTGAAGAGGATGACCGAATAGGCAGGATGCATCTCTGGTCCTTCAGCGGCTGAGGGCGCGGTCGGCCCAGGCAAAGAGCTTGTCGAGCGCCGAGCCATCGCCCTGCGCCTGTGGCGTGGCTGCGACCTGCGGCGTGCGGTCAGAGGCCTTGCGCGGCGGCAGGTACTTGTTGACCGGCTTGTAGCCGAACTCGTCGAGCAGGTTGAAGCCGTCGCGGGCGGCGACGTTCTGCGACACGGCGCTGTCGGGATCGGCGAGGTCGCCGAAGGCTCGCGCACCGGTCGGGCAGGCCTTGACGCAGGCGGGCACGCGGTCCTCTTCGGGGATGGTCTCGTTATAGATGCGGTCGACGCAGAGGGTGCATTTCTTCATCACCCCGTCGTCGTAGTCATATTCCCGTGCGCCATAGGGACAGGCCCAGGAACAAAGCTTGCAGCCGATGCAGGTGTCGGGATTGACCAGAACGATGCCGTCCTCCTCGCGCTTGTAGCTGGCGCCGGTGGGGCAGACGGTGACGCAGTCGGGCGTCTCGCAGTGCAGGCAGGAGCGCGGGAAATGCACCGTGCCTTTCCAATGGTCGTTGTCGATCTCGTAGCTGTGGACGCGGTTGAGAAAGGCGCCATGCGGGTCCTCGCCATAAGGCTCCTGGTCGGTCAGCGGAGCGGAGTAGCCACCGGTGTTCCATTCCTTGCAGGAGGTGACACAGGCATGACAGCCGACGCAGATGTCGAGGTCGATGACCAGGCCGAGGCTCTTGTCGGTCTTTTCGGGGAGGGTGGTCATAGGGTGTCTCCCAGGGTCGGGTGTTGCAGGGCGGCGGGATACAGGCGGTACGCCCTCCGGGGCCGATGTCGAGCGCTCATTCCGCTGGCTCCTTCCATTCCTTGCCGAATGCCAGGCTTCCCGGCGGCTCCGGCAGCACATCGTCGCCCAAAGGCTCGAACAGCGGCGAGGTGCCTGCTGTCTCGGCCTTCTCGATCTTCACCCGCAGGTCGAACCAGGCCGCCTGGCCGGTCAAGGGATCCGAGTTGGAATAGCGATAGCCGCCGCCGCCCTTGGGCAGGAGCTCGGAAATCAGGTGGTTGAGCAGGAAGCCCTCCTTCACCTCTGGCGCGTCATGCGACAGTGCCCATGCGCCGCGGCGCTTGCCGATGGCGTTCCAGGTCCAGACCGTATGCGGGTTGACCCCGTCCATCAGCCGGATCTGGCATTTCACCCGGCCGAGATGCGACGTGAGCCAGACCCAGTCGTCATCCTTGAGGCCATGTTCGACCCCCACGGATGTATGCACGTAGAGCCGGTTCTGCGCCGTGATCTGGCGCAGCCAGGCGTTCTGCGAGCCCCAGGAATGGTACATGTGCATCGGCCGCTGGGTGATGGCGTGCAGCGGAAAGCCCTTCGTCATCTGCTCCTCGAAAGGCGCGTACCAGAAGGGCAGCGGGTCGAAATGTGTCCTGATGCGCTCGCGCGCCCGGTCCGGCGGCTGACGATCGCCATGGCCCATGGCGGCCAGCCGGAATTTCTGCAGAGGCTCGCAATAGAGCTGGAAGATCGTCGGTTCGGGCGACAGGCGAATGCCTTTCTCGATCCCCCAGTCAAGGTAGCCGCGGTTGGCAAAGCGGTAATAGGCGTGGCTCGGGTCGAGATGCAGGCCGAAAAAGGCGCCGTTCTCGATGTAGCGCTCGATCTGCTTGGGGTTGGGCTCGCCGACGCAGGACTTGTCACCATCCTCGCCGCGCCAGCCGGCCAGCGGACCGATGCCGGGCTTGCGTTCATGGTTGGTGATGTAATCGGCATAGCCGCCGGGATACATCGGGCTGCCGTCGTCCTTGACAAACCCCGGCAGATTCAGCCGCGCGCCGATGTCGATCAGCACCTCCTGGAAGCCGCGGACATTGCGGTCGGGCTTGACCACGGGATGGCGGATGCCGTCGGCCACCAGCTCTGGCTCGGAAATCGGCCGGTCGAGCAGCGAGATGCAGTCGTAGCGTTCGAGATAGGTGGTGTCGGGCAGGATCAGATCAGCGAAGGGCACCGTTTCGGAGTAATAGGCGTCGGAATAGATGATCTTGGGGATCACGTAGTCGCCGTTGTCATCCTTGGCAGTCAGCGCATCCAGCGTGCCCGGCACGTTCATCGACGAGTTCCAGGCCATGTTGGCCATGTACATGAAGAGCACGTCGATGCCGTAGGGATCCTTGGTGGCGGCGTTGTTGATCACCATGTGCATCAGCCCATGGGCCGAGATCGGCGCATCCCAGGAAAACCCCTTGTCGAGCCGGTTGGGCTGGCCTTCGCCGTCCAGCAGCAGATGTTCGGGCCCATGCGGAAAGCCCAGGTGCGGGCCGCCCAGCGGCATTTCCGGCTTGATGTCACCGGCCGCGCCGTGCGGCAGCAGGTTCGGCGGGGTCTGCTTGGGGTAGGGCGGCTTGTAGCGGAAGCCACCGGGCGTATCGATCGAGCCCAGCAGGATCTGCAGGATATGGATCATCCGGCAGGTCTGGAAGCCGTTGGAATGGGCCGAGATCCCGCGCATGGCGTGCATCGACACCGGGCGACCGATCATCTTGTCATGCTTGCGCCCGGCCCAGTCGGTCCAGGGGCGGTCGAGCACGATTTCCTCCTTGAAGGCGACATGCGCCAGTTCCGCGGCGATCTGGCGGATCTGCTCGGTGGGCACGCCAGTGCGCTCGGCCACCGCCTCTGGCGCGTAGTCCTCGGCCAGATAGCGCTCGGCCATCAGCTCGAAGACCGGGCGCGCCTTGCGGCCATCGGGCAGCTCGCGCGTGCCGGTCAGCGCCGGCTGGATGTCGGCGGCCTTGCCATTGCCCAATGCGCCGGTGGCCTGATCCCAGACCTGCGGGTTGCCGTCGGCGTCACGGGCAAAGAGCCCGTCGTCCGCCGCACCGGGATCGTGGATCACCAGCCAGGGGGCGTTGGTATAGCGCACCAGGTAGTCGAGGTCGATCTGTTGGGTGCGGAACAACTCGTGGATCAGCGCGCCGACAAACAGCCCGTCGGTGCCGGGGCGGATGCCGACCCATTCGTCGGCCACGGCGTTGTAACCGGTGCGCACCGGGTTGATCGAGACCACCTTGGCGCCGCGTTTCTTGAGCTTGCCGATGCCGATCTTGATCGGGTTCGAGGCATGGTCCTCGGCCACACCAAACAGCATGAAGTACTTGGTCAGGTCCCAGTCCGGATCGCCGAATTCCCAGAACGCCCCGCCAAAGGTATAAAGCCCGCCGGCCGCCATATTGACCGAGCAGAAGCCGCCGTGGGCTGCAAAGTTGGGCGTGCCGTATTTCATCGCCCAGAAGCCGGTGAGGCTCTGGCTCTGGTCTCGGCCGGTGAAGAAGGCGAGCTTCTTGGGGTCGGTCTTGCGCACCGTGCCCAGCCAGTCGGTGGCGAGGCTGAGCGCCTCTTCCCAGGAGATCTCCTCGAACTGCCCAGAGCCGCGCGGTCCCACCCGTTTCATCGGTGCGCGCAGGCGGGCCGGGGAATAGTGCTGCATGATGCCGGCGCTGCCCTTGCCGCAGAGCACGCCCTTGTTGACCGGGTGATCGCGGTTGCCCTCGATGTAGCGGACCTTGCCGTCCTTGAGATGCACGTTGATCCCGCAGCGGCAGGCACACATGTAGCAGGTGGTCTGCTTCATCTCGTCACCGACCGGGGCGCTTGTCTCGATCTTCGGGCTGGTGGTCATGCGATCCGTCCTGAGGTCACTGCGATTCAGGGAGGACGTTGGCATAAAAGGCTGGGGTTAGGAAATATTTCCTTTCGGGTGTCGAAGGATATGGGGTCTATAAGGTATAGCCGGGCCAGCGGCTGCCCGCGGGATGCCGCAGCTACAGTCTTTCTGCAGCGCTTTATCCAAGCCAAATCCGGAAGACCTCCGAACGATGCGCACACGTCAGCCAAAGCGGCAGCCCGGTCGGGCGGGCAGCCGCTGGCCCGGCGGGCTGACGCCCTTGATTCCGGGCCACTCGGGGATCAGCGTTCGAGGAGAAGGCGCATCGTTCAGACCAGCAACATTCAGGACCAAGCCAGGCCAGCGGCTGCCCGCGGGGTGCCGCTTCTGGGGTGGTTCATCAGAGCTTTATCTCGGCCAAGTCAGGAAGACTTCGGAACGACGCGCCAAGGACAGACAAAGCGGCAGCTCGGTCGGGCGGCCTTAGGCCTTGTTCCGGGCCGCGCAAAGATCAGCCGTCAAGCAACCTCACCGCCCCCGCGGCACCACCTCGTAGCCCGGCTCTTCCGGCTCATCATCCGTCATCTCCGGCGGAAACCCGGGCGCAAGCACCTCGAGCCCGGTCACATCCTCGAGCCGCCGGATGATGTTGGGCGACAGCTCCCGCGGCCCGTACCGAGAGATCCCGTCGTCGATGATCCGCATCATCAAAGGATTGATCTCCAAAGGCACGCCGGCGCGGTCGGCCACCTCCTGGAACAAACCGATATCCTTCTTCACCAGGTCCATGGTGAACGAAATGTCGCGCGAGCCGTTCAGGATCACCTGGCTCTCGGTCTCGTGCACGAAGCTGGTGCCCGAGCTGATCGCGATCGCCTCATAGGCGGTGGCAAGGTCCATGCCGGCGCCCTTGCAGGTCACCAGCGCCTCGGCGCAGGACAACAGATTGGCAGTGGCGAGGTAGTTGGTCACCACCTTCAGAACCGAGGCCGAACCCAGGTCGCCGGTGTGCAGCACCCGCCGGCCCATGGTGGTCAGCAGTGGCAGCACCCGTTCGAATGTCGCCCGGTCGCAGCCGGCGAAAATCGAGATATTGCCGGTGTCGGCCCGGTGACAGCCGCCCGAGACCGGGCAATCCACCGCAGCCCCGCCCAGGGCGATGACCTCACCGCCCAGCCGCTTGACCTCGGCCTCGTCGGTGGTCGACATCTCCAGCCAGACCTTGCCGGCCGAGACCTCCGGCAGCATCTGGGTCAGCACCGCGGCCGAGGCGGCAGGCGAGGGCAGGCAGGTGATCACCACCTCGCAGTCGCGCATCAGCGCCGCCGGCGATCCACCGTCCCGCGCGCCCCGTGCCACGAAGCCCGCCACAAGCGCCGGGTCGAGGTCATGCACCGACAGGTCATGCCCATTGCGCAGCAGGCTGCCAGAGAGCTTGCTGCCGACGTTTCCAAGCCCCACAAAGCCGATCTTCATGCCGCAGCCCTCCGTTTGCATTCCGGCCCATCTCGAAGACAAGGCCCTTTCCGGTCAAACGAAATCGCCGGCCGCGGCGCGGAAATCACTCAGGTGTCTGGCCCATGATCTCGGCCATATGCGAGGCGCAGCCCACGAGCGCCGCCTCGTCGTTCTCGATCAGCCAGACCGGGAACTGGTCCATGAAGTCCGAGAACCGGCCCTTGTCGCGGAACGAGGCACCAAAACCCATGCTGTCGAAATAGGGCGCCAGCGAGCGGCTGACACCGCCGATGAAGTAGATGCCACCGAAGGGCAGCTGCGCCAGCGCCAGATCGCCGGTGACGCGACCGGCGAAGCGTACATAATATTCCGCCGCTTCAACCGCTTGCGCGTCGCTGCCATCGGCCACGCCGGCCATGATCTCGGCCGGCGGCTTGGCACCGGGGTTGCCGGCTTCGGCGCGGCGCCATTGATAAAGCGCCTGCAACCCGCGGCCCGAAAGCGCCTCTTCGACCGAGGGGAACTCGCCCTCGGATTTCAGGAATTCGGCCAGGCCCAGCTCGTCGGCCTGACGCAGGGCCAGGCTCATGTGGCCGGCTTCCGAGGGCGGCACCAGGGTCAGACCGCCGTGTTCAAAGACCATGGCGATGTTCATGCCGGTGCCGAGGCCAACCACCAGCCGCGTGCTGCCAGACCCCGTGCCGCCCGCGAGCAGCGGCCGCAGGTCGTCGGGGCCTAGATGACTGAGCGCATGGCCCTGGGCCTGCAGATCGTTGAGCACGGCAACACGGGCCGCACCAGAGGCTTCGCGCACGCAGGCTTCGTCGATCACCCAGGACAGGTTGGTCATCCGCAACACGCCATCCATCACCGGGCCGGCGCCGGCGATACAGGCGGCCACCGGGCTGGCGGAGGTCTCGGCGATGTACTTTTTCAGCACCTCCTCCAGCGATCCGGCCTCGGCATTGCGATAGCGACGGATCGAACCGGGCTGCAGCTCGACGCCGCAGGCCAGGGCCACGCGGGTGTTGGTTCCGCCGATATCGGCAACAAGGGTGAGAGCGTCGGTCTGGGTCATGTGGGTCCTGTGTCAGCGCCAGGGCGGCGCGTCGGGCTGAGGGGCAGGGGGCAGAGGTCAGGTGGGCGCCGGACCGGTGGTGGTACCGGCGACCAGATGAAAGGGGATCATTTCCGAGGTCGGCGGCGCCAGCGGATCGGAGATCCGCGACAGCAGGATGCTGCCGACCCGGCGGCCGGCCTCGCGCACGGAACTGCGGACGGCGGAAAACACCGGTGCCTCCAGCGTGCCGTTGCGCAGATAGGACAGGTCATCGTCGAAGGTGGCGACCGAGACTTCCCGGCCCACGGTCAGCCCGGCCTGTTCGATGGCGCGGCGCACACCCAGCGCGGTGATCAGCGACGACACGGCAAAGGCGGTGGGCGGGTTGTCCAGCGCCAGCATGCGGCTGGCCTCGTCAAAGCCGAGGCTCTCGGTCATGTCGGACGAGGCCATCAGCGCCGGGTCGGCCTCGAGCCCGGCGTCCTTCAGGGCATTCAGGAATCCGCGACGTCGGCGATGGGCAAAATCCAGCGATTCGATACCGTTGATCAGCGCAATGCGGCGGTGGCCCAAGCTGGTCAGATGGCCGGTCATCGCCTCGAAAGCGGTGGCATTGGCGACATCGACCCAGGAATAGGGCGCGGTGACCGAACTGGCGCGGCCATGCACCACGTAGGGCAGGCGCAGCTCGTTCAGCAGGTCGATGCGCCAGTCGTCCATGCTGGGGCTGTGCATGACGATGCCGTCGACCGTGCCCTTGATCTTGAGATCGCGGTAGAAATTCTCTTCGTCGCTGTCGGACACCAGCGACAGCAGCATGTCATAGCCGTTTTCGGAATAGACCTCTCCGGCGCCGGTGACGAAATCGCCGAAGATCGGGTTGACCATTTCCTGCTGCGTCGAGACCGGGATGACATGGCCGATCGCCATCGCTTTTCCCGTAGCGAGAGACCGCGCCCGGGTGTTGGGCTTGTAGTTGAAATCCAGTGCCGCCTTGCGCACCCGTTCGCGGGTTTTTTCGCTGACTTCGGGATAGCCGTTCAGAGCCCGGCTAACCGTTGTCTGAGAGAGCCCTAATTGTTCGGCGAGTTTCCTAAGGTTCATGATGGGCTCTGACCTTTCCAGAGGTTAATGCGCGATTTTTGTTTTACATGTCCCGGCCGACAAGGCAAACTGACATTTGAACGAACATGTCTTTCTGCAATGCGGCGAAACCATTGGTTTTCTTGCATATTCTTTAGTTGACTTTTGCCCGACGTGACGACAACCTTAAAGGCACCAAAGCGCTTTGGCAAGTTCAGAGGAGAGGCTTGCCATAAAGCGTAACACAGTGTTCGATAGAGTGTGCGAACCAACGCACTGGGAGGAAATAATAATGAAGATTTCGCTTTATGCGAGTGTTGCGGCCCTTGCGCTGTCAGCGGCATCCGCACAGGCCGAGAGCCACCAGCCATTCATGAAAGGCGAGGGAGACTTCAACTGGGAGAGCCTTGAAGCCTTTGCCGCCAAGCATGACCTGACCGGCGAGAATGTCAGCATCTTCGGCCCGTGGCGCGGCGATGACCAGGCCCTGATCGAAAGCATCCTGACTTATTTCACCGAAGCCACCGGGGCGACCGTGTCCTATGCCTCGTCCGAGAGCTACGAGCAGCAGATCGTCATCGACACCGAGGCCGGCTCGCCGCCCAACGTTTCGGTGCTGCCGCAGCCCGGGCTGATTGCCAACCTCGCCGCCAAGGGCTTTGTCGAGCCGCTGGGCGAAGACACCGAAGCCTGGCTGCGCGAGAATTATTCCGCCGGCGACAGCTGGGTCGCGCTGGGCACGTTCCCCGGACCCGACGGCGAAGAGCGGCTTTATGCCTTTCCCTACAAGATCGACGTGAAATCGCTGGTCTGGTACAGCCCCGACAACTTCGAGGATGCCGGATACGAGATCCCGCAGACCATGGAAGAGCTCAAGGCACTGAACGATCAGATCGTCGAAGACGGCGGCACCCCGTGGTGCATCGGTCTGGGCTCTGGCGGTGCGACCGGCTGGCCGGCAACCGACTGGGTCGAAGACCTGCTGCTGCGCACCCAGCCGCCCGAAGTCTATGACCAATGGGTGAGCAACGAGATCCCCTTCACCGACGAGCGGATCGTCGCGGCGATCGACGAATTCGGCGCCTTTGCCGGCAATGACGATTACGTCGCCGGTGGTGCAGGGGCCGTGGCCTCGATCGACTTCCGCGACAGCCCCGATGGCCTGTTCTCCTCGCCGCCGCAGTGCTACATGCACAAGCAGGCGTCGTTCATTCCGACCTTCTTCCCGGACGGCATGGAACTGGGCACGGATGCCGATTTCTTCTACTTCCCGGCCTACGAAGACAAGGATCTGGGCAAACCGGTTCTGGGTGCCGGCACCTCGGTGTTCATCACCAAGGACAGCCCCGGCGCACGCGCCTTCATCGACTTCATCAAGACGCCCATCGCGCATGAGCTGTGGATGGCGCAGGCCGGCTTCCTGACGCCCTTCAAGGACGCCAATGTCGAGCTCTATGCCAATGACGCGCTGAAAAAGCAGGGCGAAATCCTGTTGAACGCCACCACCTTCCGGTTTGACGGGTCCGACCTGATGCCGGCCGGTGTCGGCGCCGGGTCGTTCTGGACCGGCATGGTCGACTACACCGGCGGCAAATCCGCCGCCGACGTGGCCCAGTCGATCCAGGACAGCTGGGACGGCCTGAAGTAAGCCTCACGACCGACGCCCGGGGACAGCCCCGGGCGTCACTCGGACCGACTGCGACACCACGAGACCTGTATTTCGGGAGGGGCGGACATGCATCCAGCCATCATGGGACTTCTGACCATCGTTTTGGGCGTCGGAGGCTGTATCGGGTATTTCTACTTTTCCAACGTCCTTCTCGACACCGTGTTCTTTCCGCCCAAGGGCCCGAATGCCGGGCGCAACATCAACCGCGCCAACCAGATCCGGCCCTGGCTGTTCCTGTTTCCGGCACTTTTCGCGCTGGGGCTCTATCTGGCCTATCCGGTCTTTGCGACGCTCTGGCTGTCGCTGACCGACCGCGATCAGGGCGGCGCCTTTGTCGGGCTGGCGAATTACCAGCAGATGTTCGCTGACGAGAAATTCTGGGAAGCCCTGCGCAACAACACCCTGTGGCTGATCGTTGTGCCCGCCATGTCGACGGCCTTTGGCCTGCTGGCGGCGCAACTCAGCGACCGGATCTCCTGGGGCAACTTTGCCAAGTCGCTTATCTTCATGCCGATGGCGATCTCGTTCGTCGGTGCCTCGGTAATCTGGAAACTGATCTATGACACCCGCCCCGAGGGCACCGAGCAGATCGGTCTGCTCAATGCGATCTGGGTGGGGATGGGCGGCGAGCCGCAACAGTGGCTGACGATCATCCCGTGGAACAACTTTCTGCTGATGATCGTGCTGATCTGGATCCAGACCGGCTTTGCCATGGTGATCCTCTCGGCGGCCCTACGCGGCATCCCCGAGGAAACCATCGAGGCGGCGATCATCGATGGCGCCAGCCCCTTGCAGATCTTCTTCAAGATCAAGGTGCCGCAGATCATGTCGACCATCGTGGTGGTCTGGACGACGATCACGCTGGTGGTGCTCAAGGTCTTCGACATCGTGCTCGCCATGACCAACGGCCAGTGGGAGACGCAGGTGCTGGCCAACTACATGTATGACAAGCTGTTCCGCTCCTTCGACTGGGGTGTCGGCTCGGCCTCGGCGATGATCATCATGCTGCTGGTGACACCGATCCTCGTCTGGAACGTGCGCAATGCACGCAAGGAAATGCGCTGACGCCGCCCCCGGGGTGTGACGTCGCAGCCGAAAGGACTGACCGATGGACAATATTGCAGGCCAGAAATCGACCCTGACCTGGGCGGTGCATATCTCGGTGCTGGTGCTGGTGATGGCTTGGGTGTTTCCGACCCTCGGGCTGTTCGTCAGCTCGTTCCGCACCTCAGACCAGATCTCGTCGTCCGGCTGGTGGGCCTCGCTCACCACGCAGGAACGCCAGCTGCCGGCCATTCGGCTGTCAGGAGAGGAAACCCGCGATTCCGATCTCTACGTGATCGAGGGCGCGCTGTTCCCTGAAAGCGACAGCACGGTCATCGCCTGGGGCACCTCGTCGCGCGAGCCCGAGGCCTATGAGGCCGGCCATACCGCCGATCTCGGCGATGGCGCAGCGCTGACCGTCGACGATCGCGGCCTGTTCCGCCTGACCGGGCCCGAAAGCTGGGAGGGTCAGCGCCTGCCTCGGGTCTTTACCACCGCCTCGGCGCCGCCGGAATTCACCCTCGACAACTACGTCAACGTTCTGACCTCGGATACCGCCGGGGCAGGGATCGGACGCGCCTTCATCAATACGCTGACGGTGGCGATCCCGGCGACGATAATCCCGATCCTGGTAGCAGCATTTGCCGCTTATGCCCTCGCCTGGATGGATTTTCCCGGCCGCTCGCTGCTGATCGCGGCAGTGGTGGGGCTTCTGGTGGTGCCGTTGCAGCTGGCGCTGATCCCTCTGTTGCAGCTGCACAACCAGATCGGCATCGGCAAGGGCTATCTGGGCGTCTGGCTGGCCCATACCGGCTTTGGCCTGCCCTTGGCGATCTACCTGCTCAGGAACTACATGGTCGGCCTGCCGCGCGACATCATCGAGAATGCCCGCGTCGACGGCGCGTCGGAGTTCCAGATCTTCACCAAGATCATCCTGCCGCTTTCGTTCCCGGCGCTGGCCTCCTTTGCCATCTTCCAGTTCCTCTGGACCTGGAACGACCTGCTGGTGGCGCTGGTCTTCCTCGGCACCGATGACGAGACGCTGGTGCTGACCGGCCGACTGGTCAACCTCATGGGCTCGCGCGGCGGGCAGTGGGAAATCCTTGCGACCTCGGCCTTTGTCTCGATCATCGTGCCGCTGATCGTTTTCTTCGCAATGCAGAAATACCTCGTACGCGGCCTCCTGGCCGGATCGGTGAAATGATGAACCAACCCACGGAAAACACGTTGAAACCTTCGCGCCAGGAAGACCCGGACTGGTGGCGCGGCGGGGTGATCTACCAGATCTATCCGCGCTCCTACCAGGACAGCAACGGCGACGGCATCGGTGACCTCGACGGTATCACCCAACGGCTGCCGCATATCGCCTCGCTCGGCGTCGACGGCATCTGGATCTCGCCGTTCTTCACCTCGCCGATGAAGGATTTCGGCTATGACGTCAGCGATTACTGCGACGTCGATCCGATGTTCGGCACCCTGGCCGACTTTGACAGGCTGATCGAGACGGCGCACGGGCTGGGGCTCAAGGTGATGATCGACCAGGTGCTCTCGCACACCTCGGACCAGCACGCCTGGTTTCAGGAGAGCCGCCAGAGCCGCGACAATGCCAAGGCCGACTGGTACGTCTGGGCCGACCCCAAGCCCGACGGCACGCCGCCCAACAACTGGCTGTCGATCTTTGGCGGCTCCGGCTGGCAGTGGGACACGCGGCGCGAACAATACTATCTGCACAACTTCCTGACCACCCAGCCGGACCTGAACTTCCACTGCCCGGCGGTGCAGGATGCGCTGCTCGACAGCGTGCGGTTCTGGCTCGATCGCGGGGTCGATGGCTTTCGGTTGGACACGATCAACTTCTACATTCATGACAAGGAGTTGCGCGACAATCCTCCACTCCCGGCTGAACTTCGCAACGCCTCGATCGCGCCGTCGGTGAACCCTTACAACTACCAGCTTCACCTTTACTCGAAGAACCAGCCAGAGAACCTTGAGTTTCTGCAACGTTTTCGCGCCCTGCTGAACGAATATCCCGGCACCACCTCGGTGGGTGAGGTCGGCGATGCGCAGCGCGGGCTCGAGATCATGGGGGAATATACCTCTGGCGGTGACAAGGCGCACATGTGCTACGCCTTCGACTTCCTCTCCGGCAAGGACCTGACCGCGCAGCGGGTGGTCGATGTGCTGACCGCCGTTGATGCCGCCGCGCCCGATGGCTGGCCCTGCTGGGCGTTTTCCAACCACGACGTGCCGCGCCATGTCACCCGCTGGGGGCTGACTCCGCAATCGGCCAAGGCCTATGCGACGCTGATCCACTGCCTGCGCGGCTCGGTCTGTCTCTATCAGGGCGAGGAGCTGGGGCTGCCGGAAGCCGAGGTTGCCTTCGAAGACCTGCAGGATCCCTACGGCATAGAGTTCTGGCCCGAGTTCAAGGGCCGCGACGGCTGTCGCACGCCGATGGTCTGGGACGCGTCCAACCAGAACGGCGGTTTCTCCGAGGCCACGCCCTGGCTGCCGGTGAGCCGCGAGCATCTGCATCTGTCGGTGGCGGCACAGGAAGACACGCCCGACGCGCTGCTACACCATTACCGCCACGCTCTGGCTTTTCGCCATGCCCATCCGGCGCTGATGAAGGGCGCCCACGCAAAGCTGCTGGCCGAGGGTGACGTGTTGAGCTTCGAGCGCAGCCACGAGGGCGAGACGATCTTCTGCGCCTTCAACCTCAGCGACACGCCGGCCAGCATCGACATGCCCGAGGGCGAGTGGCAGCAGATCGGCGAAGCGCTGAACTCTGCCGCGCCGCAAGCCGACGGCAAACTGCACCTGGGGCCCTGGCAACCCGCCCTGGCGCGCAAGCAATAACGCCTGAAAGGAAGACCGATGGCCAATCTCAAATTGACCGATGTGGAAAAGACCTACGGCGGCGCGGTCAACGTGCTCAACCACATCGACCTCGACATCCAGACCGGCGAGCTGGTGGTCTTTGTCGGGCCTTCGGGCTGTGGCAAGTCCACGTTGCTGCGAATGATTGCCGGGCTGGAAAAGATCACTTCGGGCACGCTGGAGATCGACGGGCAGGTGGTCAACGACGTGCCGCCATCGCAGCGCGGCATCGCCATGGTGTTCCAGTCCTACGCGCTTTATCCGCACATGACGGTGCGCGAGAACATGTCCTTCGCGCTCAAGATCGCCAAGAAGCCGCAGGCCGAGATCGATGCGGCGGTGGACCGGGCGGCGAAGCTGCTGCAGCTCGATCCCTATCTCGACCGTCTGCCCAAAGCGTTGTCCGGCGGGCAGCGGCAGCGGGTGGCGATCGGCCGCTCGATCGTGCGCGACCCCAAGGTCTATCTGTTCGACGAGCCGCTCTCGAACCTCGACGCGGCGCTCAGGGTGGCGACGCGGATCGAGATCGCCAAGCTCAAGGAGCAGATGCCCAATTCGACGATGGTCTACGTGACCCACGACCAGGTCGAGGCGATGACGCTGGCGACGCGGATCGTGGTGCTGGCCAACAAGGGCATCGCCCAGGTCGGCAGCCCGCTCGACCTCTACGAGCGGCCCAACAGCGAATTCGTGGCGCAGTTCATCGGTTCGCCGGCGATGAACCTGCTGCCGGGGCAGGTGGTGGGCACCGGGGCGCAGACGCGTGTGCAGATGGCCGATGGCGGCGTGGCGGTGTCGAACTATCCGACGCGCGAGCAGGACATGGGCATGATGGTCAATGTCGGCGTGCGGCCCGAGGATTTCGTCGAGACCGAGGGCGATGCGATCTTCGAGGGCCGGGTCGATATCATCGAGGCCCTTGGCGAGGTGACGCTGCTCTATTTCGAGAAACAAGGCGGCCAGGACGCGGTGATCGGCAAGCTGCAGGGGATCCACACGGATGTACGCGGCCAGGACGTGCGGCTGACGGCGGACCCGGCGAAGGTGCATCTGTTCGCCAACGGGGTGTCACTGCTTTATCGGTGATCTTTGCAGGGCCCGGAATCAAGGCCGCAGGCCGCCGGGCCAGCGGCTGCCCGCACCCCGGGCTGCCGCTTTGGCTGACGTGAGCGCGTAGGTCCGAGGTCTTCCGGATCTGGCGGGGATAAAGTGCTTCCGAACCCCCGTGGCAGCGGCATCCCGCGGGCAGCCGTTGGCCCTTCATCTTATGGCGTTATCGAACTATCCGAGTTTCTGATTTTCGCCCGAGCCTCTGCCAGGCCCGGAATCAAGGGCGTCAGCCCGCCGGGCCAGCGGCTGCCCGCCCGGCCGGGCTGCCGCTTTGGCTGACGTTGGCGCGTCGCTCCGAGGTCTTCCGGATCTGGCCGGGATAAAGTACTTCCGACCCCCCGTAGCAGCGGTATCCCGCTGGCCCGGCGGGCGGCGAGAGCAGGGCGCATGGACGCCAAATCCAAACTGCCTCTTGCGCCCCGGTGGTATCCCGTCTATACGCGCGTCACTAATCCGCAGGTGTGGGCGGGCTTTCGGGGGAGACATCCCTGATCGTCCACCGGTTGAAGCAGAGGCTTCTCATCCCGCACCGAGGCGTAAACCGGAAAGGAAAAGAAGCATGGCTCTTCCCGAGTTCACCATGCGTCAGCTGCTGGAAGCTGGCGTTCACTTTGGCCACCAGACGCAACGCTGGAACCCCCGCATGGGCGAGTTCATCTACGGCGCGCGCAATGGCATCCACATCATGGACCTCACGCAGACCGTCCCGATGCTGGACCAGGCGCTGCAGGTCATCCGCGACACCGTCGCCAAGGGCGGCCGCGTGCTCTTTGTCGGCACCAAGCGTCAGGCAGCTCAGCCGGTGGCAGATGCCGCCGAGCGTTGCGCGCAATACTACATGAACCACCGCTGGCTGGGCGGCACGCTCACCAACTGGAAAACCGTTTCGCAATCTATCAGCCGTCTGAAGAACATCGACGAGCAGATGGAAGGCGGCTTCGAAGGCCTCACCAAGAAAGAGCGCCTGGGCATGGAACGTGACCAGCAGAAGCTTCAGGCTTCGCTCGGCGGTATCCGCGAAATGGGCGGCGTGCCTGACCTGCTCTTCGTCATCGACGTCAAGAAGGAAGCGCTGGCCGTGGCAGAAGCCAACAAGCTGGGCATCCCGGTTGTTGCCATCGTCGACACCAACTGCTCGCCCGACGGCGTGGATTACATCATCCCCGGCAACGACGACGCGGCCCGTGCCATCGCGCTCTACTGCGATCTGGCCTCGCGCGCGGCGCTTGACGGCATGTCGGCCCAGCTCGGCGCCGCAGGTGTCGATATCGGCGCCATGGAAGAGGCCCCGGAAGAAGAAGTCGTGACCGAGACCGTGGTCGGCGATGCCTCGTCCGAGACCGTGTCCGACGACGTGATGGCCAAGGACGCGCCCTACGACCTGGACCAGCCCGAAGCCAAGACCGAAAAAGCCGACAGCTGAGCGTCACGCCAGCGTCACGCTTTTGATACATGAGGGGGCGGCACAGGCCGCCCCCGGCCCAACCTTTCAAGGAGAGCCAACATGGCGATTTCTGCCAAGCAGGTGAAAGAACTGCGCGAAATGACCGGCGCAGGCATGATGGACGCCAAGAAGGCGCTGACCGAGACCGATGGTGACATCGAAGCGGCCATCGACTGGCTGCGCACCAAGGGTCTGGCCAAGGCCGCCAAGAAATCCGGCCGCACCGCCGCCGAGGGCCTCGTGGCCGTCAACGTCGACGGTGGCAAGGGTGTCGCGGTCGAAGTGAACTCCGAAACCGACTTCGTCGGCAAGAACGCCGAATTCCAGGGCATGGTTTCCGGCATCGCCGACGCCGCTCTGGGTGCGTCGAACATCGAAGAACTGGCCGCGGCCGATCTCGGTGGCAAGACCGTCGCCGACACGATCACCGCCAAGATCGCCACCATCGGCGAGAACATGTCGCTGCGTCGCATGGCGCGCCTCGAGGGTGCCTCGGTCGTGTCCTACGTGCACAACGCCGCAGCCCCCAACATGGGCAAGATCGGTGTTCTGGTCGCGCTGTCCGGTGACAACGAAGCCTTCGGCAAGCAGGTTGCGATGCACATCGCAGCGGCCAACCCGGCGGCGCTCTCCGAAGCCGATCTCGACCCGGCCGTGGTCGAGAAAGAGCGTTCGGTCCAGATCGACATCGCACGTGAATCGGGCAAGCCCGACGCCGTGATCGAGAAGATGATCGTCGGCCGCATGAAGAAATTCATGAGCGAAGTCACGCTTCTGGGCCAGGCCTTCGTGGTCGACCCCGACAAGACCGTCGGCGAAGCTGCCAAGGACGCAGGTGTCGAGATCACCGGTTATGTCCGTCTGGAAGTGGGCGAAGGCATCGAGAAAAAAGAAGAAGACTTCGCGGCCGAAGTCGCCAAGGCCGCCCAAGGCTGAGGTCTTCCGTCTGATCCTGCCGGCCCCGGAATTGTCGGGGCTGCGCGGACACAGGCTGCACAAAAAAATGCGGAGCTGGCTGCGACGGCCAGCTCCGCTTTTGTTTGAACCACCCCGGACTTATGGGGATGAGACGGTGCGGCCCAAGTGGCCGATTTGAGGTGGGAATATTCACCCCAAACCGACCTCCGGTTTCCCGGGCAGAACAGAGGAACCTTGAAATCACAAGGGGCACTATCCTGACGTTCCCTGGCTGAATTGCCACCACTCACGGAACGCTCTCAGACTGCCTCAATTCCCCTAGGTAATGAAGTGGGGTTTTCCATACTCGGTCGAATCCGATGCTTTCAAATCGCTTTGAAACGTGAAAAAAACGTAAAGCGGTTAATGAGACCGCTGGATCAGAGGTCGAGAACGAACATCTGGTTCTGGAATGCCGCCTTGAGAACCGCCTGCGCCGTGGTCTCGACATTCAGCGCCTCGCGCGCCAGTCGGAGGTGTTTTTCTACCGTGGCGGCGGTCAGCCCCATGATCACCGCAATGTCCTGGGTCGTCTTGCCGTCGCCGACCCATTCCAGCGCCTCGCGCTGTCGTGGGGTCAGCGGTTTATGCAGACCGGTGAAGGGCAGGGTGAGGATTTTGAGGTGCGCCACATTGTTCATGGTGACAATGGTTTCGCCGTGCTCGGCCCAGATCGCATCGGCCTCGTCCTGGCTGATGCCCTTGCGCGCGGTCAGCGCGATGGCGCCCTTTGACCGCTGTGACACCGCCTTGAACGAGATCGTGTAGCCCACGGTCACGCCCATCCGGCGATTGAACTCGACCACCGCAAGCTCGGCGTCGCTCAACGCGCCCTGGCTGGCCAGATCGCCGACCATCCGCCAGCTCGACACGCCTTCGTGCCCCATGGCCCAGCGGGTCATCGGCGCGTTCTTGTACAGCTCGTCGCCGAGGAAGGCGTCGGTATAGCTCGGATCGTGATTGCTCAGCAGCAGGAAATCGTTGGGATCGCCCAGCGAGGTTTCGGTGCGGTAATAGGTGAAGCCATAAAGCAGACGGTCGAACCCATACTCCGCCATCTTGCGGCTGTGCATGTCCCAAAGCGCCTCGATCGACGGGGCGTTGGTCAGCTCGAGCAGGTATCGGTTGTCACGGCTCATGGTTTGGCTCCTTGCTGCGCCATCCTACGGAACGGGACGCAAGGGGCCGAGCCGGACAGGGCAGCATCACGTCATCTGTCCAAGCATTAGACAGCGGTGTGCTTTCCAGTCCAGAAAAAAAGACGGGCAGGGGCCGGATCACCGGCCCCGCCGTGGTTAATCGACCACCCGGACCGCGCCCTTGGCGGCAGATGTGGTCAGCGCCGCATAAGCCTTGAGCGCGGTCGAGATCTTGCGCTTGCGCGGCTGCGCCGGTTTCCAGCCCAGGGCATCACGCTTTTCGCGCCGCGCCGCGAGCTCGGCATCGTCGACCGCCAGGTGAATGCGGCGGTTCGGAATGTCGATCTCGATCTTGTCGCCATGTTCCACCAGACCGATGGTGCCACCCTCGGCCGCTTCCGGCGAGACGTGTCCGATCGACAGGCCCGAGGTGCCGCCGGAGAAGCGGCCGTCGGTGAGCAGCGCGCAATCCTTGCCGAGGCCCTTGGATTTCAGGTAGCTCGTCGGATAGAGCATCTCCTGCATGCCCGGACCGCCGCGCGGACCCTCGTAGCGAATGACCACAACGTCGCCGGCCTTGACCTTGCCGGTCAGGATGTCGCTCACCGCCTGATCCTGGCTTTCGCAGACATAGGCGCTGCCGGTGAACTGCAGGATACTGGCGTCGACGCCGGCGGTTTTCACGATGCAGCCTTCCTCGGCGATATTGCCGAAGAGCACCGCAAGCCCGCCATCCTGGCTGAAGGCATGTTCTTTCGAGCGGATGACGCCGCCTTCGCGGTCGGTATCCAGCTCCTTGAAGCGGTTGGACTGGCTGAAGGCCTGGGTCGTGCGCACGCCGCCGGGGGCCGCGCGGAACAGCTGCTCGGCCTCGGGGTTGTTGGCGATCTTGATGTCCCAATGGGCAATCGCCTCGGCCATGGTCGAGCTGTGCACCGTCGCGGTGTCACCGTGCAAGAGGTTCGCCCGGTAAAGCTCTCCGAGGATTGAAAAAATCCCGCCAGCGCGGTGCACGTCCTCCATATGGACGTTCTCGATATTCGGCGCCACCTTGCACAGGCACGGCACCTTGCGCGACAGCCGGTCGATGTCCTGCATGGTGAAATCGACGCCGCCTTCGTAGGCGATGGCCAGAAGGTGGAGCACCGTGTTGGTCGAGCCGCCCATGGCGATATCGAGCGACATGGCATTTTCAAAGGCTTCGAATGTCGCAATCTCGCGCGGGAGAAAGCCTTTCTCTTCAAGCTGATAGTGCCGCTTGGTGATCTCGACGATCTGACGGCCGGCCTGCAGGAACAGGTTCTTGCGGTCCGCATGCGTCGCCAGCGTCGAGCCGTTGCCCGGCAGCGCCAGACCCAGCGCCTCGGCCAGACAGTTCATCGAGTTGGCGGTGAACATGCCGGAGCAGCTGCCACAGGTCGGGCAGGCGTTTTCCTCGATATGCTGGACCTGTTCGTCGGTCATCGTGTCAGAGGCTGCGGCGACCATGGCATCAACCAGGTCGATCTTCTTCATGTCGAGATCGGCAATGTCGATCTTGCCGGCTTCCATCGGGCCGCCGGAGACGAAGATCGCCGGGATGTTCAGCCGCATCGCCGCCATCAGCATGCCGGGGGTGATCTTGTCGCAGTTCGAGATGCAGACCATCGCATCGGCGCAATGGGCGTTGACCATGTACTCGACGCTGTCGGCAATGACCTCGCGTGACGGCAGGCTGTAGAGCATGCCGTCATGGCCCATGGCGATACCGTCATCGACGGCGATGGTGTTGAATTCCTTGGCAACACCACCAGCGGCCTCGACCTCGCGCGCGACCATCTGGCCAAGGTCCTTGAGGTGCACGTGACCGGGCACGAACTGGGTGAAGGAGTTGACGATGGCGATGATCGGCTTGCCGAAATCCTCGTCAGTCATGCCCGTCGCGCGCCAGAGCCCGCGCGCACCGGCCATATTGCGTCCATGTGTCGAAGTTCTGGATCGGTAATGCGGCATATCGGCGTTCCTTTGCGTTTGACCGACAGGAACAATATTCAGCCGGCAAAGGCAAGAGGAGCGCGGGCAAAACCACGTGTTCCATGGGTCTGGACACACCTTTTATGCACATAATACCGATTATAAGAACTATGAGTGGGCCTGGGCGCGCGCTACCTTGAAGTGCGACTCCTATTAGAAACCAATGGGTTATCTAATGAGGAGATTGTGCCATGGGAGCT